>DASZGZ010000315.1:0-19269 GCA_035938355.1 Acidobacteriaceae bacterium | reverse complement strand
GCTTCCGGGGAAACCATCACACTCGGCGACTCGGCCGCGACGCTACCCGGACCATGGAAGTTCGCCCCTGGGGACTCTCCTTTGCAAAACGGCACGCCCGTCTGGGCGCAGCCCGGCTTCGACGACGCAAGCTGGGCGGTCATGGATCTCGCGCCCAAGGCCGGTACCGTCGATCCGGCATACAGTACGCCGGGCTTTGTGCCCGGCTGGACAGCCCGCGGCTATCCGGACCTACACGGTTATGCCTGGTATCGCCTTCGCGTGCGCGTCAAAGATCCCGGCCAGCCGTTATGGCTCAAGATGCCCAATGATTTCGACGACGCCTATCAGGTCTACGCCGACGGTCATTTAGTTGGGCAGTTCGGCCGCTTCTCCCCGGAGCGCCTATCGGTGTATGCCGCACACTCTGCCTCCTTTCCGCTACCGTCCCCCGCAAATGGAGAGATGCAGTTGGCGCTGCGCTTTTACATGATGGGCGGCACGGAATTCTCAACCGCGGAGGCCGGCGGCATGCACCAGCCTCCGGCGCTCGGGCTGGCCTCCACCGTGCGCTTGCTTCAGGCAGCGGAGGACGACGCCAATCAGCATTACTACTTCGGCGCCCTTCTTCAGTCGTTGCTCTTTCTTTTCGTGGCGCCGCTCGTCCTGTGGGCTTGGCTGCAGAACCGGCAGGACCGGATCTACCTCTGGCTCTTTTTTCCTTTGGTATGCTCCATCCTCAGAAATTTCCTGGTTGTCTACGGGAATCTCTATCCCGTGCTTCCCCTGGGGCTCAACTCGATCCTGTTGGATGTCGTCCTCAACCCGTTGACATTGCCCCTGTGGGTCATGTTCTGGTGGCACTGGTTTGGCCTCGAGAGAAAGCGCTGGATCCCTCGAGCGGCATGGCTGATCACAGCGGTAGAGATGTTGGCCGTATTGTGCGTACGATTGCCGAACTCTGATGTCAACCTGGTGCCCCGCTCCTGGCTGCCCGTGTGCAACGCCGTATCTCTCGCGTGCCTGGCAGCGCTGGGCGTGCTGTTGCTGCTCATTCTCATAGAGGGCCTTCGCCGCGATCGCACCGAGGCACTGTTGGCCGCGCTTCCCCTGCTGCTGATCGAGTTCGCCAGCTTCAATGTCTTCTTTCTCTCCACCTTCGGTATCGCCATTTCGTATTTCTTCTTCGGCCTCGGCTTCTCTGTCGGAAACATCGCGTGGATACTCATGGTGCTTGTTATCGGCGCGCTGGTGACGCGTCGCTTCCTCCGTACGCAGGCAAGCCGGGCGCGTGCCGCACAGATCGTCGCCCTGGACATGGAGCAGGCGAAGGAGTTGCAGCAGCGCGTGCTGGTTCCCGAGCTGCTTCACTCTCCGTCTTTCTCCGTCCAGACTGAATATCGTCCGGCGCAAACTGTTGGGGGAGACTTCTTCCAGACCCTCGCGAAACCTGACGGCAGCCTGCTCATCGTGGTCGGCGACGTCTCCGGCAAGGGGATGAGTGCAGCCATGCTGGTCGCCGTACTCGTCGGCGCCATTCGCACCCGCGCCGATGAGAGCTTCGATCCCGCCGCCATGCTCACCACGTTGAACCAACGCCTCATCGGGCGGTCCGGAGGACACCTCGCTACCTGCCTGGCCGCCGAACTGCTTCCGGATGGTTCCATGCACATCGTCAACGCTGGCCATCTTCCGCCCTATCTCAACGGTCAGGAGCTGACTCTCGAAGGCTCATTGCCCCTCGGCGCCGCGAATGTCATCGATCCCTCCTCGCGCACCCTCAGGCTGCAGCCGGGCGACCACCTTACCTTCATGACCGATGGCGTCGTCGAGGCCATGAATGCGCACAACGAGCTCTTCGGCTTCGAGCGCACGCGCTCCATCAGCGACCAGCCCGCTGCCGCAATTGCGCAGCAAGCTCAGGCATACGGGCAGAACGACGACATCACCGTCCTCCGCATTGAGTTCATCGGCGCAGCGAGCGAAGCGCCCGGCAAAGCCCTCGTCACCGCCTGATCTCGCCGTAAAAGGCACGTCGCGCTACTCCGCCCGCCTCGCGGGGTTACCATCTCCTGTGCACTTCAAGATGACGGTGCAGGCCAAGATGACAGACAACAACCAGCGACCCCTTGAATCCTCCATCGTTCGCGACTTCTCCGGAAAGCTCAGCTACTCCGGCTATCTCTCGCTCGACGGCCTCCTCGCACAGCAGCGTCCACTGTCGGATCCGCAGCACCACGACGAGATGCTCTTCATCATTCAGCATCAGGTCGCGGAGCTCTGGATCAAGCTGATGATCCATGAGCTCACCGCAGCCATCGAGTACATTCGCCACGACTGCATCCCGCCCACGCTCAAGGTCCTCTCGCGCGTCAAACTCATCCAGATGCAACTCTTTGACCAATGGGCCGTGCTTGAAACGCTCACCCCCTCCGAGTACATGGAGTTCCGCGGCGTCCTCGGCAACGCCTCTGGATTTCAGTCCTTCCAGTACCGAAAGCTCGAATTCCTCCTCGGCAACAAGAATGCCGAAAGCATCCAGGTCTTCGCGCACGATAAGCCCGTCTACGATGACCTCCGTCGCACCCTCGAATCGCCCAGCCTCTACGACGAGTTTCTTCTCTACCTGGCGCGCCGCAGCTACAACATTCCTGTCGAGTGCCTGGAGCGCGACTGGTCCGCGCCACACATCCGCAATGAAGCTTTGGTCGACATCTTCCGCGAGATCTATCGCAATGCAAAGCGGCACTGGGAGGCATACGAGATGTGCGAGAAGCTGGTCGACATGGAGGAATACTTCCAGCTCTGGCGCTTCCGTCATCTCAAAACCGTCGAGCGCATCATCGGCTTTCGGCGCGGGACTGGCGGCTCCTCTGGCGTAGGTTTCCTCCGCCAGGCGCTCGAGCTCACGTTCTTTCCGGAACTGCTTGCTTCGCGCACCGAAGCCCCGCGAGAAGACGCGCGGACCGAGGGTCCCCGCGAATGAATATCGCGAATGCAGTCGCTGCCCTCGGCACCGGTGCGCTTACGGAAGAGGCGCTCCGCCACCACATCTATCCACTCTTCGCGCGCACTCTCGCCGCGCCGGGCATCTATCTTGCCAACCACTCTCTCGGTCGTCCGCTCGATCAGACCGAGGACGATCTCCGCGAAGGCTTCCATCACTGGCAAACAAAACTCGGCAATGCATGGGACGAGTGGCATGAAGAGCAGCAGCAGCACCGCGCCCGCATCGCGCAGCTCATCGGCGCGCCGCGCCCCGACTGCGTCATCCCGAAATCCTCTGCCGGCCAGGGCCTCCGCACTGTCCTCAACGCGCTGCCAGGCATCCCGCGCGTCCTCTCCACCTCTGCCGAGTTCGACTCCGTCGACGTCATCCTCAAGCAGTACGCCGCCCTCGGTCGCATTCATCTCGAGACCGTTTCCTGCCACACACCGGACAGCGCTATCGATCTCGCCGCTTTGTATCAAGCCGTCGAGAAGCGAAGTGTGGACTTGGTCATCGTTTCTCAGGTCCTCTTCGCCACCGGCCAAGTGCTGCCCCATCTGGATAGCTTCGCCGATGCCTGTCACCTCTCCGGCGCGCGCCTGCTCGTCGATGCTTATCACGCCGTCGGCGTCCTCCCCGTCAACCTCGCAGCCATGCTGGCCGATTTTGCAATCGGGGGCAGTTACAAATACCTCCGCGGCGGCCCCGGCGCGGCCTTCCTTTACATCTCGCCCGGCGCGCTCGAAAGCGGCCTCGAGCCCATCGACATCGGATGGTTCGCCAAAGAGGGGCCCTTCCTCTACGACCGTCCCAACCCGCCGCGCTTCGCGCCCGGCGGTGATGCTTTCCTCGAATCCACGCCCCCTGTCCTCACGTACTACCAGGCGCGCGCCGGCCAGCAGCTCACGCTCGCGCTCGGCGTCGACCGCATCCGCACCTTTTCGCTTGACCGCCTCACGCGCCTCAAGCGCTATCTCGCCGAGGCAGGCATCGTCGCCCATGGCGCCGACAACGAACACGGCGCCTTCCTCACCATCGAACACTCCGATGCTGCCACCCTCGCGCAACAACTCGAGAACAGCGGCATCATCACCGATGCACGCGGCAAACACCTTCGCCTCTGTCCCGACTACCTCACCACCGACGCCGAAATGCGCCGAACCGCCACCGCCCTCGCTTCCGTCCTTGCTGTTAGCAACGCCCCACATCCGGGTGCCCTGCCATGACCAGAGCGATTCCAGTTGCATCGCAATAGTGATCGAGCTTGGCTAGCCACAGACAGACATGCGTCTATTCATCGGAATCCCCTTAGCCAGAAACACAGCGAACGACCTCACCGCTGCCGTGCGTCAGCTCCGCGCCGAAGCCACGCCGGAGAGCCTCCGCTGGTCCGCACCCGAATCCTGGCACATCACGTTGCAATTCCTCGGCAGCGCCACCCGGCAACAATACGATTGCGTTGTGGACCGTCTGCCTGCCCTGCGCCACGGTCCCGTTCCCATCCAACTCAGCGCGCTCGGCATCTTCGATCGCGCCGGAGTCCTCTTCGCCGATGTCCGTGTCACTCCACAACTCCTCGCGCTCCAGCAATTAGTCACCGCCGTCACCGCGCCCTGCGGCTTCATTCCTGAAGATCGCCCGTACCATCCCCACATCACGCTGGCAAGGCGAAAGGGGAGTGGCGGCGGAAGCGAATTGCGCAATCTGAAGTTACAAAATCCGGGGCCGAATCTCTCCGGCTTCACCGCGGAGTCCTTCGTACTCTACGAGAGCATCCCCGCCCCCGGAGGCTCGCGTTATGAAATCCGCGAACGCTTTCTCCTCCGGCCAGGGCCCGCTTGACGCCTGCGGCGTCTATTTTCATATCGCCCTTGTCCTATCGAGCGGGTTAGGCACACGATAGTAGTGGTAGAGAGAATCAGCGGGACGAGCCATCAATCAAAGGCGGACTTAATGTGGTCCCGAAGAGAGGAGCGCACAATGCCGTCAACACCTGGCCCTGAACTTCAACGCCTCTCATCGCGAGGGCCACTGCTCTCTGTCGCCATCCACGCTCTCGTCTTCTTCGCAATCGCCGGCTGGATCCATCGCACCGCCCGCATCGCTCCCTTCAAGCTGCCCGGCACCGCCCACGGGCTTACCCTTCTCACGTATTACAGTCCGGGCAGCCGCAAACCCTCGGCGACAGACTCACCGCTTCGCAGCAATCGCAGCCGGGATGCAAAGCACGAAAGCCAAAAAGCCGTGGATAGACCTGCGCCCCCCGAGCCGCCCAGGGCTGAGGCGGGCACAGGAAGCACCGCGGAGAGTGGTCTCGGCGAGGGAGACATCCGCATCGCGCTGCTCCAGCACTTCCCCTATCCGCATCCCGATCTGTCCGCGCTCGCCCACGGCACCAAAGGCGATGTCATTCTCGACGCGGTGATCGACGAGCACGGCAAAATCACGCAGCTCACTTTGCTCAAGGGTCTGGACCCGTCCGTCGATCAGGCGGTGATCGCCGAGGTAAGGCAATGGCTCTTCACGCCAGCAACCAAAGACGGCGTGCCCGTCCCGAGCGAACAGGAATTTCACTTCCACTACGAGCGCAGCTAGATCAAACTGTGCCGCTGAATCTCTTTAACTACTCCCAACCTGCAATATCTTGCCTGCGAGGGCGCCTCTGCGCGTAACTCCCAGCCTAAGTACTGATAGTGGGTACGGTCGAAATGCCCGGAAGAAGAGATTCATAGAGATTCATAGACGGCCGCTATCCTTTTGCGATACCAGTAGATAGGAAACGAGTCTGGCGCGCCCCCCTTTCGCCGGCTCGTCTCTCCGGGAAATGCTGAACGCAATTCCCGGCACAGCAAGGCAGGCATATTGCCAATCGCTCCAATAGAGAGCGGAGCCTTCTGACCATTTTTCTGCTCTGGGCCTTTTTGCAGGTAACCCGACTCTCGTTTAACGAAGACACCCGCAATGATGATGCGTTCGCACCGGTCTCTCTATAGGCTTGTCTCGCCCTTGGCGGCGTTGTTGCTGCCTGCCCTTCTGTTGGCCTTCACCGGCTGCGGAGGAGCGAAGTCCGGCAACATCTCGACCGATCCGTCGGCCGCCCCGACCATCAGCATTGCCGCAAGTCCCGCTTCCATCGCCTCGGGATCTTCCTCCACCCTGACCGTCTCTGCGGCGAACGCAACCGCCGTGACCGTCAACGGGACGGATGGCAGCAGCTACACCTTATCTGCGAACGGTGGCGCCCAGGCCGTCACTCCCGCTGCCACGGCGACCTATACCGCGACCGCCACCGGAAGCGGAGGCACGGCGAAAGCAACAGCCACTGTGACCGTGGGAGCGCCAGGTGCGCCGACCGTGACCATCGCCGCGAATCCTGCCTCGATCGCTGCCGGGTCGACCTCCACGCTGACTGTCGTCGCCACGAATGCGACCGCCGTCAAGGTGACCGGCTCCGACGGCAGCAGCTACAACCTTCCTGCGACCGGCGGCACCCAGGCCGTCACTCCCGCCGTGACGGCGACCTACACCGCCACAGCTACCGGCGCAGCAGGCAACGCAACCGCGACTGCAACCGTGACGGTTACAGGTCCACCGCCGGCCCCTCCGACCGTGACCATCGCTGCGAATCCCGCCTCGATCAGTGCTGGAAGTTCCTCGGCTCTCACCGTGACTGCGACCGGTGCGACCGCGGTCACCGTGACCGGATCCGACGGCAGCAGCTACAAACTGTCTGCCAGCGGCGGCTCGCAATCAGTTAGTCCCAAGGCAACCACCACCTATACCGCGAAGGCCACTGGCGCCGGCGGCAATGCCACCGCGACCGCCACCGTCACCGTGACCAAGGCTTCGGCTGCCACCGTGACCATTGTAGCCAGCCCTACATCGATCACCGCGGGCGCCAGCTCTATCCTGACCGTGACGGCCACCCACGCCAAGGCTGTCTCGGTTTCCGGCTCGGATGGCAGCAGCTACTCGCTCGCGCCGTCTGGCGGAACGCAAAAGGTCACCCCGGCCACCACCACCACATACACCGCTGAAGCGACTGCGGCCGCAGGCAATGCCTCGGCGACTGCGACCGTGACAGTGAACCCGGCGGGCACCACGCAGGCGATCAATCACGTCATCTTCATGATGCAGGAGAACCACACCTTCGATAACTACTTCGGCATGCTCAATAACTATCGCCGCGCCAAGAGCATGACTACCGGTGACGACGGCGTCGTCTACAACGTGGATGGCATCGACGACAAGCTCAACATCGCCAACCAGAGCGACGAAGGTGTCTCCATTCCGCTCTACAAATTCAAGTCCTCTTGCATCGACGATGCAACGTCGGACTGGCTCGCCAGCTACGGCGACGTCAATCGTTACAACTTCCTGACATCGCGCTCCATGGCCATCGATGGTTTTGTTCACAATGCAGAGGGCTATGCGAAGAACTGTGCACTCTCCCTCGTGTGCTCCGGCGATTACACCGACACGTCGGGCCAGCGCGCCATGGGTTATTACGATGACGATTTCCTGAACTACTACTACTACATGGCCTCGCAGTTCGCCGTCTCCGATCGCTGGTTCTCACCCATGGCTGCAAAGAGCAATCCCAATCGGGTCTCAACCTTTACCGGAGGCACCACACAGGGTCTCGCCTTTGACCAGGGTTACGATGACCACCTGGGCTCGCTCAGCTTTCCAAACATCTTCCACGCACTCGACACCGCCGGTGTCTCCTGGAAGGTCTATTACTCCGACACCTCCGGCGAGTGCGGCGTAGGCGATGACGACTGCGGCGGCGGCAACGCAAACTATCCCGCAACTGCGCTTGGCTACATCACCTACACCAAGAATTATCTCTACCCCAATCCCTCGCATGCCGCTTGCACCGGCACTACGCAGGCCTCAAGTGTGGTGGGGGATACGTCGAACTACTTCTGCATCGATCCCAGTCGCGTGGCGCCGATCGCTACTTACTACACCGATCTCATCAACGGCACACTTCCCAGCTTCGCCTTCATCGAGCCCGCCTACGGCATCACCGACGAGCACCCTGGGTCGTTCCAGCCCATCCTGCTCGGTCAGCAGCAGATGGCGCATATCATCAATGCCTTCATGGCCAGCCCCGAGTGGAAGGACAGCGTCTTCTTCTTCAGCTACGACGAAGGCGGTGGCCCCTACGATCACGTGCCGCCCGTCCCACAGCACTCTAACGACAAGACCGACGCCGCGGATAAGCCGAATTATCCGGTCGATATCGCCAGCATTTCCGTGAGTCCAGACGGCTACAAGCCCTGCGTGCCTGCCACTCCTCCGGCCACCGCGCACTGCGATCTGCGGACCGACAGCCCCGGAGCTCACCCCGGCGACGCCGCGGCCGTCAACGGTTTCGGCGCGCAGATTGGCTTCCGCGTTCCCAACATCGTCATCTCACCCTTCACCCGCCGGCACTACGTCTCGCACGTCCCGATGGATCACACCGCGATCATCCGATTTGTCGAAGACCGCTTCATTGGCAACGGGAATTACCTCACCTCCCGCGATGCAGCACAACCCAATCTGCTCGACTTCTTCGATTTCTCGAACGTTCCCTGGGCAACGCCGCCCACTCCGCCGGTGCCCGTGACGGACTCCTCGCTCGGCCGCAACACCTGCACGCCGTCCAGCATGTGATCACCTGCACCACTCACCGAGGCGGCCCCCGTCAGGGTTCGGGCCGCCCGGAGTGGATCCGCAGTTGTGATTCACGTCTGCACGCCAAATCCGGCTGGCCGCAAGAGACATAACGCGTCCCATCGTTTGCCGCCAGCGCGCATGGACGCAACTTGTTTTGGAAATGCCCGTCAATTCCTCAAGAGTCCCGGCACTGGTTGCGTCGAGGAATCGAGGAGACTCCCTTCATGCGAATTTCACCTTTCATGCTCCCATTCGGGGTCATGCTCATGCTCGCAATGCCAGGTTCTGCCTTAGCTCAGGACCATAGGACACAACAGCCTTCAGCGCGTGAGGAGCTTCAACATATCCATACGTCGCAATCCATCGATCAGGAGCTGGATCACCTGACCAAGGATCTCCAGTTAACCAGGGAACAGCGGCAACAGGTCAAACCCCTGCTGCAGGAGCACCACGACAAAATCCAGGCGCT
This sequence comes from Acidobacteriaceae bacterium, assembly GCA_035938355.1. GTDB lineage: Bacteria > Acidobacteriota > Terriglobia > Terriglobales > Acidobacteriaceae > KBS-83. The sequence goes on along the minus strand of DASZGZ010000315.1, from coordinate 10,165 downwards.
GCTCGACAAAAATCCGAATGCTTCGCGCCAGCAGGTCGGTCCGCAAATCCACGCGATCAGCGATCAAACGCACCGCAGCATTCATGCTTTGCTCACGGACCAGCAAAAGGAACTGGAGAAGGCGATGCTGCGCCGGGAGAATAAGGGCGAACAAAGCCGGCGTCCCGCTGGGCCAGGTACCGCGTCCTGATGTCGGTCACGCGAAGAAAAACAGTGAGCGCCGCTCCACCAGGCCGGGTTCCCAAATTGGAAATCAGAGGACCCACAGACCAAAAAGCTGCCGGTTCATCCCACCCAACTTGCTAGACTGGAAATGGTAGGTGAGCTATCGCGCTGCAATCAGGTACGGCTCATGCCTTGCCTTTTATGTTTCTTATCCGTTTGCAGCGACCCGCGAGGCCAGCCCGCCAGTCACCGGGCGCTTGTATATTTTCAACATTTGCCGGCAGGGGAGCGCTCGAAGTGCCTATTAAATCCTTTGTTTGGACGATTTTAGAGGTAACTCCTTTGGAACACCGAAGTTGGCGCCCGGAAGGGTCTCTAAGTCGATGATCCAGAATAGCTTACACGTCACCCGGACCGTACCCCGGGGGGGAGGGGGGAGCCGGCCTTCACGAGCTCGCATGTAACCGATCGGTTATCTGGAACTACTCAGAAAGCCTGATGGGCGACTTACTCCCGATCCTGCCGCGAACGCATCTTCTTGGCCCAGTCGGGTTTCGTGGTCTGGCGTGCACGTCCCAGCGCCAGTGCATCCGCCGGCACGTCCTCGGTGATCGTTGAGCCCGCTGCGATATAGCTCCCATCAGCGATCGCAAGCGGTGCTACCAGCGTCGCATCGCTGCCGACGAAAACATTCGCGCCGATCTGGGTCAGGCTCTTGACCTTGCCGTCGTAGTTGCACGTGATCGCGCCTGCGCCTATGTTCGTGCCCGGGCCAACGTCCGCATCGCCCAGGTAGCTCAGGTGATTCGCCTTCGCTCCCGCCCCCAGCCGCGCCTTCTTCGTCTCCACAAAATTTCCAACGTGCGCTCCCTCGCCGATCTCCGACTCGGGACGCAGATGCGAATACGGGCCGATCAGCGCGTTGTTCGCAATCACCGAAGACGTAATGATCGATCCATTGCGCACCAGCACATCGTCGCCAATTGTCGAGTCTTCGATCACCGAGTACGAGCGGATCCTGCATCCGCTGCCGATGACCGTTCGCCCCAGCAACTGTACGAAGGGCTCCACGATCGTGTCCGCGCCAACCTTCACTGTGCTGTCGATCACGGACGTCTCCGGCCGGAAGATCGTCACGCCTTCCGCCATCAGTGCCCGCGCGGCGCGCATCCGCATCTCCGCGTCCAGCTCCATCATCTCCGCGATGGTGTTCGCGCCCAGCACCTCGTGCACGTCCGCCGTCTCCAGCGCAACCACGCGCTTGCTGGCCTTCCCCAGCAGCGCAGCCATGTCCGTCAGGTAGAATTCGCCGTGTGCGTTGTCGGTCGAGAGCTGCCCGATATGCTTGAACAAGGGCTCGGCGCGGAACGCGTAGATGCCGGAGTTGATCTCCGGCGCCGACAGTTGCTCCGGCTTGAGCGCCTTCTGCTCGACGATCGCCAGTACCTCCGGCTTGTCCACCGCCTTGCGGATCACGCGTCCATATCCCGTCGGATTCGGCGGCCGCGCCGTCAGGATCGTCATCGCCGCCTGCTGCTCCAGGTGGAAGTCCCGCAGTCTCAGGATAGTATCGGTGGTGATCATCGGCGCATCCCCCGACAGCACGATCAGGTTCTCGTAGCCTTCCACCTCCGGCCGCACCGTCAGGATCGCGTGCCCCGTTCCGCGCTGCTCTGCCTGCACCACGAACCGGACCCCTGTATGCGCGAGTGCCGCGCGCACGGCCTCCGCCTCATGCCCGATGACAACGTAGATGTCCTTCGGTTCGACTGCCTGAGCCGCGGCGCCGATCACATGCTCCACCAGCGGCCGGCCGCCGACCTGGTGAAGCACCTTCGGCCGGCGCGACTTGAGCCGGGTGCCCTTGCCCGCGGCCATGATGACGATTGCGAGTTGCATACGTGTCCTTGGTAGCTACTGACTGCCCGGTCCGCCCTGCATCCCCGGTGGCATAGGTATCGTAATGTCAACCGGATGCACCACCCCCAGCGCGGAAAGCGGCTTGCCCGGCTGCCCCGGGGTGCCGGTATCTATCTGCTGCACATTCCCCACCACCAAGATTGCGAGCTTCGAGCGGTCAACATATTTCTTGGCGACCTGTTCAAGATCGGCAGTTGTTACCTTTTCGAGGGCCGCGCGATATTTCTCCAGGAAGTCCGCCGGATAGCCATAGAACTCAAGGCTCGCTCGCTCAGTCAGCACTTTTTCCGGCGTGTCGTACCGGAACACGAAGGAGTTCAGTAACTCATCCTTTGCACGGCGCAGTTCATCATCGGTGAAGGGTTTCGTCTTCAGGTCGTCGATCTGTTCCAGCATCGCCTTGGTCGCATCCACGGTGCTCACGCTCTTGGTCGCGGCCACGGTGTAGAAGAGACCGGGATGATCGTACGATGCGCCATAAGCGCCGCCCACAGAATAGGCGAGTCCCATCTTCGTGCGCACATTCTGGAAGAGCCGGGAACCAAAGCCACCGGAGAAGATCTGGTTCATCACGCTCAACGCATAATAATCCGGGTTCGAGCGCTCGGTGCCCAGCCCGACGATCCAGATATTGCTCTGGTTCACATCGCTCTTATCCACTGCGTAGACGCCCGGCTGCGGCCCATTGAAACTTATCTTCGCGGGCGGCAGGGGCGTGCCCTTCTGCAGACTGCCGAAGGCGGCACGCAGCTTCTGCTCCATCGCGGCTGCGTCAAAGTCGCCGCTGACACCGATGATCATCCCATTGGGGATGACAGTCTTCTGGTGGAACTGTTCCAGGTCGGCGATAGTTACCGCCATCACCCCGGCCAGCTCCGGCGTGCGGCCATATGGATTGGTGGGTCCGTACACGAGCTTGGCTGCCTCGCGGCTTGCGATCTCTCCTGCATCGTCATTCCTGCGCACAATGCCCGCGGCCATCTGCTGCTTTGCCAGGTCGAGCTTGTTCGGATCGAACTTCGGATGCAAAAGGAGATCGGTCGTAAGTCCGAAGACCTTGTCGAAATCAGTCTTGAGACACGACCAGCTCACGCTCGTTGAGTCCACGTCGCCGTCGGTTTCCACCTTTGCGGCCTTGGCCTCCAGCAGGTCGTCCATGGCGTCGCCGGAGATGGCGGCTGTCCCGCTCGTGCGCCACACGTCACCGTAGAGCGAGACCATGCCGGTCTTCGACGCGGGCACATCGCGGCCGCCTCCCCGCATCTCGATGAAGCCATTGATGAACGGCAGCTCATGATCCTCCTGCAGAAAGATGATCGCGCCATTCTCGAGCACAATGCGGCGAGGCTGCTGCGGGTGGAATGCAGGCAGCTCCGGGATGGGGATTTTCTTCCACGGCTGCGCCTGCTGCGATGGTTGGGCCTGTTGCGCCGGAGCGAGCGTAGGCATGAGCGCGGGGAGCGCCAGCATTAGGGAAGCAGCAAACAGGGAATAGGAATATCTCATCATTCGGAGCGCGTACCGCCTTCTACTGCAGCTTTCATCGCATGCAACATCGCCTGCGTGTCTCTGGCTATCTTTCTTCTTGCGATCAAGTTGAGCAGCCACGCTTTCAAGGTCTTCGTGGAATAGAAATGACTGATTTCAACTCTGGTCGCGAGGTCGTCCAGCCTTTGCAAGGTCGTTTCGACCGTGTAGTCACTTAGTATCTTGCTGATGCCAAAGCTGTCTTCGGGCAATATCGTGACGATTCTCTCCATCGGAACGATCTCAATGTCCTTTTCGACACAGGTATGCTTTCCGCCAGTGAGGTGACATTGATAGGCTATCCCGGCTTCGCGAGAAGCCTTGCCTGAAATCAAATCCACCTTCCAGACACGAGGATGGAACTCCGGGATCTTTCTTAGGTCCATGTTGAATGCCCAAACTGCTTCCAACGGCGAGTTAATAACGACTTCCTGTTTCGAGCGAAATGGCGGCCTCACCTCGCCTCCATTGATCAAGCACGCAATGAAGCTTGCTTCACAGGCCACCTGCATTCGGCGCCGCTGCGTCTGCCGGCTTTTGCGCCGGCACGGTCTCAATGATGGCGTAAGTACGGTTGTTTTCCGTGAAGACCTTATTTGCCACACGCCGGATGTCGGCCTTTGACACCTTGTCGATCTTGTCGAGCTGCCGGAAGAGTTCCCGCCAGTCTCCGTAGCGAAGCTGGTAAGTAGCCAGGCTCTGTGCCAATCCTTCGTTATCGCCGAGCGAGCGCAGCAGGTCGACACGCGCACGCGTCTTGAACATGGCCAGTTCCTCGTCGGTCACGTCCTGCGTCTTCAACTTATCGATCTCTTTGTGTATCGCCGTGCGCATCTCCTGCGGCGTATGGCTGGGCAGGGGTACGGCATAGAACGCGAAGAGCCCCGGATACTTCGTGCCGGGGAAGCCGCTGAAGCCTTCCGCTTCTGCAGCGATGCGTTGATCTCGCACCAGCGACCGATAAAGGCGCGACACGCGCCCGTTCGAGAGGATGTCGGTAATCGCGTCGTACACCTGGTCGTCCGGATCGAGATAATCGCTGCGGTGATAGCCCTCGATGTAGAACGGTTGCGTCGCCTCCCGAATGATGACCGACTTCTCGGAATCCTGCGGTGGCTCGACTGTCGTCATCGGCTCGGGCTGCGGACCGGCAGGTATCGGATCGAAATACTTCTCCATGATCGGCATCGTCGTGGACGCCTTCACGTCGCCTGCAACCGCGATCACCATGTTCGAAGGCGTGTAATACGTCTTATGGAACGCGGCAGCCTCCGTGGCATTGATCTGTGAGAGTTCCGACTCCCAACCCACACCAGGCCGTCCGTATGGGTGAGCGACATAGGCGGTAGCGAGGAATTGCTCCACCATGCGGCCGATAGGATTGGAGTCGGTGCGCATGCGCCGCTCTTCCATCACTACATCGCGCTCCTTATAGAACTCGCGCGGCACGGGATGACCGATGCGGCCGCTCTCCATATACGCCCACAGCTCCAACCGGTTTGCCGGCATGCTCCAGAAGTACTCGGTCGAGTCAAGGCCGGTGGAGGCGTTGATCCCGCTCGCGCCGTTTTCTTCGGCAATCTGGGTGAACTGATTGGGGACGACATACTGTTGCGCGTCTTTCTTCGCCGCCTCGAATGCCTCACGCAACTGCTTCAGCCTCGCCGGGTCCTGTCCCACACGCTTGCGGTACTCGGCGTCGTACGCGGCATAGGTGTCTTCGACCTTCTGGAGCGCCACCTTCTCTGCGGGCCAGTTGGTGGTGCCGATCTCGTCGGTCCCTTTGAAGGCGAGGTGCTCGAACATGTGGGCAAGACCGGATTGGCCAGTCGGGTCATTCGCATCGCCCGCGTCGACGAGCGTGTAGTACGAGAAGACCGGGGCTTCCGGTCGTTCGATGAGCAGCACGGTTAGGCCGTTGGGAAGAACCTTCGTTGTGACGCGCTTCTCAAAGCGAGCAAGTTCCTGCTGTGCAAGGTCCGTCGTTGTCGCAGTGGGCGCCGGTGGTGTCTGGCCAGCGACGGGCAGCAGGCAAGTGCAGATAATCAATGAAGTTGCAGACCAGGTTGGCATCCGGCGCAGCGGGGCAGGGAAATACTTCGGCAACAGAACCTCCGCACCCGCCAGGAATGCGGGTGGTGACTCGCCTCTTTGAAGCTGTCTCGAAGCTATCCGTGCCTGCTGGGTGAAGTCAAACCAGAGCCGAACGCGAATCTGAACTTCAGGTGTCCAGCAACTTTCATGGCGCTGTCGTGTTCCCGCTTGGCATAATAAGCCGCACGCCTAACCGGGACTTCGTCGCAAACTGTTGACGAAATCCAAAACGGCACGTCAGAAACCCGAATCGCGACAAGTGATGCCAATTACGAAGGCATCCCCGCCAGCGGCGAGAAGGACTTTTCAGGACTGGCCATCGTTCAGTTTTTGCAGCGTAGCGCACGCCCCTTTGTTTGCCTTGGTCTGCTGACTGCCTCGACAGGCAGCTTCGGCGCAACCGCCACACCCCAGATCACCCAGCCCGTAGACAACCAGCACCGGGTCACGCTGAAGGGTAATGTGCGGCCGATGCCAAAGCGAGCGAGCGATCTGGGCGCCGTGGACGTCAGCATGCCGGCGAGCAGGGTGCTCCTGCTGTTGAAGCGTCCCGCCGCGCAGGAGGCCGCTCTTCAGCAGTTCATCGCCGATGCGCACATGCCCGGCTCAGCCAGCTACCATCACTGGCTGACGCCCGCCCAGCTTGGAACGCAATTCGGACCAAGCGATTCCGATGTACAGGCTGTGGTGGCGTGGCTCCAATCGCAGGGCTTCGCCGTCGAAAAAGTCTCTCAGGCAAAGACAGCAATCGAATTCTCGGGCACGGCAGGCCAGATCGAAAGCGCCTTCATCACCAGGATTCATTCCTTCCAGCTCGATGGTGTGACGCACATCTCGAATATCACCGATCCACAGATTCCGGCGGCGCTGGCCCCGGTGATCGCCGGCATCTCGCCGCTGAACGACTTCCGGCCCAAGCCCCTGCACACCGCGCCCCGTTCACGCTCCGCTACTCCCGCGCCTACCAGCACCAACCCGAAGGCGATGACCATCCGGCCAGGCGTCAACCAGCCGAATATCACCGTCCCCAACGGTAATGGGGGGAATGCCTATTACGTGACGCCGGCTGATGCCGCCACGATCTACAACACGCCCAACTCAACCCTCAACAAGAACCACTCCGGCAGCCTGAACCTGACAGGCACCGGGGTGACCATCGGCATCGCGGGCGACTCCAACGTCGATCTCACCAACGTAGCGAACTATCGGAGTCTGTTTCTCACCGGTCTTCCTCCGATCACACCGACGGTCGTCGTCGACGGCAACGATCCAGGCACCGGCAGCGATGATGAAGTCGAAGCCTTGCTCGACCTTGAGGTCGCAAGCGCCATCGCGCCCGGTGCGCAACTCGCCCTTTACACCGCGCAGGACACCACGTTTCAGTCCGGGCTGAATCTGGCGATCCAGCGGGCCTTGGACGACAACGCAATCAATATTCTGAACGTGAGCTTCGGCGGATGTGAGGCATTTCAGGGGCAGAGCGGCAATCAGGAGGTCCTCAACTTCTGGCAGCAGGCGGCAGCGCAGGGAATTTCCGTGACCGTCTCTACAGGCGATAGCGGCTCCGCAGGCTGCGATAATCAGAATAGCGAGACCTCAGCCACGCAGGGGTTGCAGGTGAGCGGATTTGCCTCCACGCCCTACAACATCGCTGTCGGCGGCACTGATTTCAATCAGAACTCGACGAACGAATCGAAATATTGGAGCACGACGAATTCCAGCATCTTTGGATCGGCCCTCGGCCCCATTCCGGAGATCCCCTGGAATGATTCCACGACTGCCGATGGCGCTTTGAGTGCAAATGTCCCGACAATGGACAGTCAGGGGAACACAAATATCGCGGGAGCCGGCGGGGGCGTGAGCGCTTGTCTGAATGCGAGCGTGGATCAGAACGGCAACGTCACTGGCTGTCCCAACAGCACACAAATCCCTGGCTTCTACCCCAAGCCACCCTGGCAGTCCTCCTTCGGCACTCAGAATGCGCGCGAGCTTCCGGATGTTTCCCTCTTCGCCGCGGACGGTCTTCATGACTCAGCCTGGGTGCTGTGCGCCTCCGGCCTGGGAGCAAATACGACCGGTACGGACTGCACGACGGATCCTTCAACGGGCCAGTTCAACTTCCAGGTAGTTGGCGGCACCTCGGCCTCATCACCGGCTTTTGCGGGCATGCTGGCATTGGTGATCAATAACCTGCAAAACGGTGGCGCCACGAATGTCCGCCTTGGTCAGGCTGACTACACGCTCTATCCGCTCTCGAAGCAGTTCCCCGCGGCCTTCCATGACGTGACCACCGGCAATATTGCTGTGGTTTGCACAGCAGGGTCGACAAACTGCGGTGCCAACGGCTTCCTGACCGGCTACGACGCCGGCGCCAACTATGATCTGGCGAGCGGCCTGGGCAGCGTGGATGCGACCCAGATGGTGCAGAACTGGTCGAGTATCAAATTCACACCGACGACAACCTCGCTGACCGTGAACGGCGCGACCAGCCCGATCAGTATCCAGCATGGCGCATCGGTAAGTGTCGGGGTGACAGTCAGCAGTTCCGGCGGAACTCCTACCGGCAATGTGGCGCTGGTGGCCAGCGCTGGCACCAACGCGACAAAAGCGGCGGCAGTACAGACTACTGTTGCTTCGCCTTCGGTTTTGACGCTGAGCAACGCCACGGCAACGGATAGTGCCTACACTTACCTTCCCGGCGGAAGTTATAACCTGACCGCCAACTACGGCGGCGACGGCACCTTCGCGTCCAGCGTCTCGACTCCTGGTATTCCTGTCACCGTGAGTGCGGAGCCCAGTACACTCGAGCTCTTTATTCAGGAGATCTCCGCAACGACCGGTCAATTCGCCACTGCGACGAGCGTGCCCTATGGCACCTACATCTCAGTTGCCGCGGAACCCTTCTCCACTGCACAACTCAACTTGCCGCAGCAGCCGGCGTACACCTCCCAGGCCACCGGCACCGTAACCTTCAGCAGCACGCCTGCATATGCCCCGCTGAATCAGAAGGTGAGTATCGACAGCAACGGCCTTGCCGAGATTCCGGGGCAGTTGTCCCTGGCGTACCCCCCTGGCACCTACAGCGTCAGCGCAAGCTACTCCGGCGACCCCAGCTTTTCGGCAAGCTCTGCCGCAGCGCAGACATTCACCGTAACCAAAAACACTGTGTCGATCGCATCAGCGAACGGGAGTACGAGCGGTACTGTCGTGGTTGAGATCGATCCCGTCAGTGGCAACCTCTTCACCAACAGCGGACTCGCGTTGCCCACTGGCACCGTCACGTTTACCAACAGCAGCGGCGCCACCGTTGGCAGTGGAACATTGGCCCTGGTCAACGTCTCGGGCGGCCAGGCGGCGCAGACCACCATCACCCTCACCGGCGCCGCCACCACTATCAACTATGCCGGAGATGGCAACTACAACTCGGGCAGTGCAGCGTTCTCCGGTGGCGGCGGTTCCGCTTCCTTCTCCTTGAGCGCCGCACCCACGACGATCACGGTGCCCAGCGGGGGCTCAGCCACGACGAAGATAAGCGTCAGCCCGGCAGCCGGTTTCACCGGTGCTGTGAGTCTGACCTGCGCAGTTACCGGCGGAACCACCTTACAACCCACCTGCGCATTGGCGACGCCTACCATTACGATCAGCGGCACGACAGCGGCGACAGACGTTCTCACCGTTCAGACCGTCTCCTCCGGCTCGGCCGTCCACACGGTGGCTAAAACTTCGGAGCGCACCTGGTATGCGGCTGGTGGTGTCGCCCTAGCGGGCATCCTGCTCTTTGGTCTGCCGCGCCGCCGGCGTGCGTGGCAGCGCATGTTCAGCCTGATGCTGTTGATCGTGGCCACCGGGATTGTCGGATGCGGCGGTACTAGCAGCGGTGGCGGTGGCGGCAGTAGTTCCACACCAGCGGGAACTTACACCGTGACGGTAACCGCTACCAGCGGCACCATCACGCAGACCTCGACCATCATGGCGACCGTCCAGTAAAGCGAATGGGCAGTCAGCCAAAAGCGACAGGCCGCTCCTCCCGGAGCAGCCTGTCTGCTTTTGCAACGGAAGACCGTTACCCCAGCTAAGGTGTTACTCGCTTCTACTGCTGCTGCGGCTGATTCGAGTCCGCATTCGGATCGCTGAAGGACCTGGCAGCCGGCCCATTGGCGGAACGCGATGTAGTGACGCTGACCGGCGATTGCAGTTTGAAGTTGATCAGGGTTTCGGCGGGAATCTTTACCTGCTCCCCCTTGGTGACGGCGTTGACGCCCGCTCCTAGACCGCCGCCAGATGCCGCCCCGATCGCCGCTCCTTTGCCGCCGCCGGCGAGAGCTCCGATGATGGCACCAATAGCCGCACCCCCGCCGGTTTTCACCGCCGTGTTCTTGCCACGTCCCTTGCCCTGTTGACTAAAGGCGGAGGTGCTTACTGGAATTGACTGCCCCTTCAACTCGATCTGAGTGAGCTC
>DASZGZ010000314.1:0-3154 GCA_035938355.1 Acidobacteriaceae bacterium | reverse complement strand
GCCCTTTTCGGTGACTGAGTTGATATCCTCTCCGGTCTCCGGGCTGCGCTCCAGCAGTGGCGCGCCGATCGGCGCCAGCACGCGCGAGAGCGGCTTCAGCCACTGATCCAGCCCGGCACCGCCCTGGAAGTAAATGCCGGTCGGATGTCCCGCGCCCAGGTCGGACTCGATCGCACCCACATGGTTTCCCAGATCGCCGGCATAATCCTTTGCATAGGTCTGCGCGCCGTAGGATCCCTGCTCTTCGTCCATCCACGCCACAAAGCGGACTGTTCGCTTCGGATGAATTCCGAGCGTCTTCAGCAGATGGATCGCCTGCATCGACACAACGATGCCTGCACCGTCGTCAATTGCGCCTGTCGCCAGGTCCCATGAGTCCAGATGGCCGGAGACGATTACCACCTGCTCAGGATGCTCCGTGCCCTTCCAATCCGCAATCACATTCGCCGTCTCCACCGGCGACAGCGTCTCCGGCGTCAAGGTCAGGTGCATCTGAACTTCGCCCTGCGACGCAAGGTTCTTCAGGAGATCCGCGTCCTCCGCTGTCACCGCAGCGGCGGGAATCTTCGGCAATCCCGGCGAGTAATACGTCATGCCCGTGTGCGGCAGCCGGTAGTCCGCGCCGCCGACAGAGCGCACCAGCGTCGCAACCGCGCCCAGCGACGCCGCCACACTCGGCGCCGCGCCGCGATAGAGCACGGCCCCACCATAGGCCTCGTCGCCACGCCCCTGCGCTGCCAGCTCTTTATTGAAATGCTCGTTGAAGAGGAGGATCTTTCCCCTCACCGCGTCTTTCGGCAGCGCCTTCAGATCGGCGAACGAATCGACCACGATCACTGGCGCACTCATGCCATCCTTCGGCGTTGCAACGCTGCCACCCAGTGCCGTCAGCACGATCTTCTGCGTCGTCTTCGGAGTCATGCCGGGCCAGTCGGTCAGCTCGGCTGTCTCTTCGCCGCGCACCCAGTGCGGCACCGTTGTCTTCTCAATCGTCACTGTCGCGCCCAGCGCGCGCATCTCGTCGGCCACCCACTCCACTGCGTGCTGCGCCTGCAGCGAGCCAGCCAGCCGCGGGCCGATGTTGTCCGTCAGATGGCGAAGCTCGGTCAATGCGTAGGGATCGCTCAGCGCGGCATCGCGCAGCCGTTCCATGTTGGCAATCTGGGCTGGTGTCCATGCGCCCGCAGATTCGTTCAGCATCTGCGCGATTCGCGCCTGCGGCGACTGCGGATTGGGCGTTTGAGCAAAGGTGCAGGCGGGCACGGCGCTCGCCATCGCGAGCGAAAGGAGGAGTGAAATACGAGTCATCAATCGCTTTTCCTGTGGGGTCTCAGCCGCGATGCTACCACGCAACGACGCGAGTTACTTGGCCAGCAGGCGCACCGCAACCGGAATCTTGCGCGGTGGCATGCACGCATTCGCATCGCACGCCTGGTAGCGCAGCGCTCCCTGCAATAGATGACCGCCTGGCGCGACTGTGATGTGTGCGCGCAGCGTCACCGCGCCGGTGTATACGCTCACCTTCTGGTTCGGCGCAAAGGCGAAGCTGGTATCCGTGCCCGGCGGAAAGTCGACCCTGCTGACGTTCACTCCGTCGCCATCCACCACCATCAGTTGTGTCGGAATCAACGTCTTCTCATGCGGCTCATGCGAATTGATGTGGAAGCCATCCTGGATTTGAAAACGCAGCTCCACAACCTGTGGCTTGTGTGCCGCAACATTGATCTGGTCCGGTCCTGCGAAGCGCACGGTCTGCGGCGTTTTGCCGCCGGCCTCCGGCGTGTCTTGCCAGGGAAACTTCTGCGCACTTGCCGCGCTCACAAAGACGCCGGCTGCAATGACGAACGCCACAGCGCTGACTCGCCAGATCGCCGATTTGCCGACTCGCTGTTGCATCAGTTCCCCGCCGCCAGTGCCTTCTTGATGTTCGCCTCAATCTCGTCGCGAGAGATCAGCCCCGCCGCCTCTTCCACCACGATGCCATCGCGCCCGACATAGAACGATGTCGGCAGCAATTCGATACCGCCGTAAGCTTTCGACGATGCGTCGTTGCCAAGCAGGATGGGGTAATTCACGCCAATCTTCTTGGTGAATTTGCCGATCTGTGCGCGGTCCTTGGTCTCGTCCTCATTCACGCCCAGGATCTCGAATCCCTGCGAAGCGTACTGCTTATGCAGGTCCACGAACCACGGCATCTCCAGCTTGCACGGCACACACCACGTGGCCCAGAAGTTCACCAGCACCGCCTTGCCCTTGTAGTCGGCCAGCGATACCTTGCGTCCATCCTCGGTCTTCAGCGTGAAAGCGGGTGCCTTCTTACCGCGCAAATTCGGCAGTCCTTCGTCGGACGCCACGTCCTGCTGCACCGTCTGGTTGGATTGGTCCAGCACGGTGACATGCGGCTGCGCCTTCTGCGCGGCGCGGCGCCGCTGCAGATTCTGATACCCGGACCAGGTCATCAGACCCAGCGCCACAACAATGACAAGAATGACGACCAAATTCCGCTTCAAAGGGACCTTTCCGCGCTATCTGCGCGCAACTCTTCATTTTATATGGACGGCCTCAGGAGCCATGCGGCATCGCGACCAATCCGTAAAACGAATCGAACGAGCCTGCCGAATTCACGCTGCTATACTGCCCAGCGTCTCAGCAGATTTGAATTGATGCCTGAATATGAAATCGCCGTGCGCAACCCGACCGTAGCGGAGTACTGCACCCTCCGCATCGGTGCTGGCCTCTCTCCGCGCAGTGAAGAGATTGCGCGCATTGCGCTTCCCAACACACTCTTTGCGGTCGTTGTTGAGCATCGGGGCAACGCGGTAGGGATGGGTCGTGTCGTAGGCGATGGCGGCACCGTCTTTCAGGTGGCGGACATTGCGGTCCTGCCCGAGCATCAGGGCCGAGGACTGGGAACGCAGATCCTGGATGCCATTGACGGCTGGCTTCGCCGGACCGCGCTTCCCGGAGCCTTCGTCAATCTCTTCGCGGACCGCGGCGTCGCGCCGCTGTACGCTCGATATGGCTTCCGGCCACGCGATCCCGACGAGCCCGGCATGTGCTACGTGATGGAAGGAAGGTGACGGCCACTTGCCGGAACGCCCTCCGGCCTGCCATCGTCATCTCGTACACCGCATGACAAACTCCGCATGACAGG
>DASZGZ010000313.1:0-10207 GCA_035938355.1 Acidobacteriaceae bacterium | reverse complement strand
CAGAAGGCGAAGAGGTTTTGTCGATTTCTTGCCTTACGGGTGACACCGGTCACCGGGCTTCTGGAGTGGCCAAAATGGTTACCAAAGCCTGCCTCGCTCGAAGATTTTTTTGACATGCGTAGACGGCGCGCAGGCCGGGGCTCTTTCGGAGTTCATCGGCTGGTGGTCAGAAAGTCTTTACGGAGATCACAATTTTTCCAAAATGGGAGGCGTTCTCCATGGTCTGGAAGGCTTCGCGCGCCTCCCCGAAGGAGAAGACGCGGTCGATGACAGGGCGCAGGCCGGTTTGCGCGATAGCCCGGTTCATCTCCAGGAAATGCAGGCGAGACCCCACGTAGATCCCGCGTATCTGTAGCATTTTGTGAAGGATAGGAGTGATCGTGAGGGCCTGCTCACGGCCGCTGAGGACGCCGATCTGGGCGATGACGCCTGCGGTGCGGGTCGCTGCCATGGATTGCTGGAAGGTGCCAGCCCCGCCCACTTCGACGGTGAGATCGACACCCCGCCCGCCGGTCTGGCTGACCGCCCAGCGGGCCCATTCCGCGTCTTCACGGTAGTTATGGCCTGCCTCGAGGCCGAGTTTGGCGGCGCGGCGGAGCTTTTCGGGGCTGGAAGAGGTGCCGATGACCCGCGCACCGAGTCCCCGGGAGAACTGCAGGGCGAAGCATGAGACACCGCCTGTGCCTTGGATGAGGACCGTGTCGCCGGATTTGACCCGTCCGGCGGTGACGACGGCATTCCATGCGGTGACGCCGGCGCAGGGCAGGGTGGCGGCCTCCTCGAAGCTGAGGTGCTCGGGGATCTTGACCACGCCCTCTTCCCGAAGCAGAACCTGCTGGGCAAGCATGCCGTCGATGTCGCCGCCGAGAGCGCCTTTGAACTTTTCCGCTGTAGGGTCTCCGTCGAGCCAATGCTGGAAAAAGATGCCGGCGACGCGATCGCCGACCGCAACTTGCGTTACTCCCTTGCCAATAGCGGAGATGATTCCCGCCCCGTCCGAACAGGGAATCCGATGCGGCTGGAGCTTCGGGTTGTAGGCTCCCTTGACCGTCATCAGGTCGCGGTAGTTGAGCGAGACGGCGTGTACGTCGACGACGACCTGACCGGGTCCGGGCTGCAGTGCGGGAACTTCGTCGAGCGAGAGCTTGTCGATACCGAATGCGGGAATGCGCCAGGCCTTCATGACTCTATTAGAGCAGGGAGTGGCCGTCCGGGCGACTACGCCTTACCGCGTGGGGTTCGCTTCCTTAGGGCGCTCAAGCCCGATCCACCAACTGGCCGCTGGGAACTGCGGGCTTGATCGAAAAGAGCATCAGGTAGAAGCCGGTTGAGACCTCTGCCAACGCCATCGGCAGAAAACAGATGTACTGGAAGACCGCGTGTTGCTCCGGAAATATCAGTTTGGTGAAGTAGAGGCTCGTCCAGATGGCGGAAGCACAGAGGCCCAGCGCTGCGAGGGCCCTGGGGATATATCTCGATTGGAAGAAGAGATAGAAGAACAGGAGCGAGCCAATGCCGAAACAGATTCCGCCGATGTTCTCAGTGGTATCGGCAATCGTGCGCATCAGGTCAGCCAAGGATTGCGCGGGGATTGGTTGCACTCCCGCGCTTTGAGCGGAGAGATAAAGGTGCACTCTGACAAAGGCACACATCCGAACGACGAGGGCCAGAAATGAATCTTCCAAGGCGAAGATCATCGCGAGTTGTGCCAGCAGGCGGTTGACAGGTTTCAGCGTTGCGTACAGTGCGAAGACAAGCAGTGCGGTGCCCAAAGACACAATCACCGCTGCAGACAGCGCGGCTCGATACGAATGTTCCGAGGCTGCGATTCTCTTTGCTGTCTCTGCGAAAGTTCCACTCCCGGCGACACGAGTGAGCACGACGTCGCTGCCGAGAGCAATAACAATGACGGCGAGGAGCAGAAAACCTGCAAGTCTGGCGTATACGCGCTGCGCTTTGTCGCCTTCAGCGTTCTCGATCGCAAAACCCATTCGATCCTCCGCCTAGCAGCGAACTGTACGCTCGGCATTCCAGCATTTCCATATGTTTTGGCAAACGATGCAGTCCTATGTGCGTGGGACTAGCATGGAAGTATGTCGAAGGGTTGGGAATCGAAGTCGGTGGAAGAGCAGCAGGCGGAGCGCAACGCGCCAGTGGAGACGAGGCCGAAGATCGACGGACCGAAGGAGCGGGCGCGTCAGGCGCTGGATTTGCAACGAGAGCAGATACTTTCTGCGCGTACAGCGAATCCTCACCGCCGCGCTGCGCTCGAGGCGGCGCTCCAGCAGGTGGAAGCGCAGATCGTCGCGCTCGATGCCTCGTAGCTGAGCTACTTCAGGAGTGCGGGGTCGCTGCCGCAACCACGGTCTTGTTCGCGGCGAGATAGTCGCGTGCGTGTGTTAGCTCGGGCCGGCTTGCGTCGCTGTTCTTCCAGGCGGAGAGAAACCGCTCATACTCTTCGCGAGCGGTGGCTGTTTTGCCAGCGGCTTCGCTGGCCAGTGCCATTCCGTAGAGACTGAAGCCCGAATTTGGACGATCCTTGAGCGCCGCCGCGTACGCCGCGTGGGCACCCTCCGCGTCTCCAGCGCGGAGCAACACTGCGCCCTCGGTCTCGCCGACCGGGCGCACATACGCGGGAGGCTCGCGATAGCCGAGATGCTTCTCCTCGTGCGCAGCCTCTTCGAAGAGCCTCTTCGCTTCAGGAAGCTGCTTCTTCGCAGCGAGGATAGTGGCGCGCAGCTCGAGCGACATGACGGAGAGATTGCTGAGCAGCGGGGCGGCCTTTGCATCCGGCATAACGACCGCCATGGCAGGCGCGGTGAGCGTGGGCTTTTTCTCCGCGGGCTCGTCGTGCACGCGCTGGGAGAGCCGCCAGAGCTCTGCATCGAGACGCTGCGATGATGCTTCCGCGGCTGCCATGTCGCCTGCTTCCGCGGACTGCATGCCAGCGGTGAACTCCGACATCTGCCCGGCGAGGAAGTTGAGGTTCGGGAGCCTGGCATCCGGACGGCTGTCTTTGACCATGCGGTGCACTGCATCCCAGTCGGCGGTGCGCAATGCAACGGGAAGCAGCGGATCGAGCCGCGACATGCCGTCGCGCGGCGACTGTGTGTAGAGCGTGGGAGCAAACTCTCCGCGCGCCCCGGAGATCTTCGCGGAGAGCGCTTTCGCCTCCTGCATCTTGCCCTCTTCCATCAGGTTTGCGATGGAGTACATCAGGTTGTGGACGTAGTTCCAGTCGTCATCGACGACAACGTGCTGCTCCCGCTGATAGCGTTCTTCAACGGCAGTGGATGCAGCGAACCAGTGCTCGGCCTCGGCGTAATCACCGGTGCGGTAGTAGATGTGGCCCGGCATGTGGACCATGTGGCCCGATGCCGGCGCGAGGCTGGCGAGGAGTGCAGCGCTCTTCAGCGCCTGTTCCGGATGGGGACTGGCCTCGACGGCGTGGATCCAGTAGTGGTTTGCAGCGGAATCATTCGGTGCAACTTTGAGCACCTGCTGAATCAGCGCGATCTGTTCCTTCTGCTTTTTCCTGGGCTCACCTTTGTCGTCGTAGCCGTCACGCAGCGTGCCGGCGAGAAAGAGCTTTGCCTGCAGATCGTCGGGATAGTCTTTGACGATCTGTCGCCAGATGGCAATCTGCTTCGCGGTATCGGGATCGTCGTCTGGGCCAGCGGCGTTAACGGCATCATCCGATGCGGACGCAGCGTCGACGTAAAGCTGCTCGTGCTTGCTGACGCGCGGCCTCAACCGGACTGCATTGGCCAGCGCCTGCTTTGTGTAAGCATTCGGAATGCCGTTGCGGAACATCAGCGCTTGATAGAGGCCCCAGTAGCACATGGCGCAGTTGGGATCGACGCGCACGCCCTGCTCAAACGCACGCTCCGACTCGTAGTCCCAGAAGTCATGCAGCAGATTGAGGCCCTGGTTGAACCAGGCCTGCGCCTCGGGTGTGGCCGTGATAGTGAGATGGCTGTTGCCGATGCCAGTCATCCTGATGGGCACGGGCAAAGATTCTGGAGCAGGAAGCGCCTTCATCTGCATGCCGGAGTGGCAGGCTGTGCTCTGGGCAGAGGCCGCGAGGGAGAGTCCCGCGCATGCCGTTATACAAAATGTAACGGTGCGAGTTGCCAGATGTGACGCCCGCCGGGCATGGGATGAGCGAAGCATGTCAGTCCTGAGTCTTAAGCTTTCGAGGGGAGGGAGCCACATTCACTCTGCGCCTGCGATGCGCAGAGAAGTGCAGTATACGTGCTTCAACGCGGCGTGACCAAGATGGAGACGAGGCTGACACCGAGCACGATGATCCACGGCTGGACCGCAAACCGGACGAGCAGAAGGAAGGCGGCAAGAGCGATGGCAAAGTCGCTTGCGCTGTGGATGGCGGTTGTCCAGAGCGGGCGGTAGAGCGCCGCGGCGAGAACACCGACGACGCTCGCATTGACACCGCTGACTAGCGAGGCGATGAGCGGATGGCGGCGTAACGCGCTCCAAAATGGAAGCACCGCGCCCATGAGCAGAAGACCGGGAAGAAAGAGCGCGACCAGGGCGCCCATGCCGAGCAGCAGCGGGTGAACGTTGGGACGCACCGATGCACCCACGTGGGCGGCGATCGAAAAGAGCGGTCCGGGAAGGGCCTGCGCCGCCCCGTAGCCGGCGAGGAAAGAAGGCTGCGCGAGCCAGTGACGTTGCAGGATCGCGGCTTCGAGCAGAGGAAGTACGACGTGGCCGCCTCCGAAGACCAGCGCACCAGTGCGATAGAGGCTGGCGAGCACGGCGGGGACGACAAGACTGCTCCCAACCAAGAGGAGCGCGGCAGAGAGCAGCATCACGAACAGGACTGCGGCGATGAGGGCGCTGCGACGGGAGACCGGCACTGCGAATGACGGTGCGTCCCGCGCCGACTCTTTCTCCTGATGCGGCAGGAGCAAGCCAGCAAGTGCGCCAGCAGCGATGGCGAGTATCGTCGCATAGGCGCCGGGTGCGAAGAGTGCAGTAAGAGCGCCGAGCAAGGCGATTGCGAGACGCAGCGCAGACGGCGCGAGCGTGCGTTGCATGCGGACGACTGCCTGAGCCACCACCGCAACAGCGACCAGTTGCAGGCCGTGCATGACAGAGGCGCCCATCCGGCCTTGCTGGTGACCGTAACCGAACGCAAAAGCGAGCATGAGAGCAGCGGAGGGCGCGGTGAATCCAATCCATGCGGCAAGGCCGCCCAGCCAACCGCCACGCAGCAGCCCGATGGCAAAGCCTACCTGGCTGCTGGCTGGCCCAGGCATCGATTGCGCGAGAGCGATGAATTCCCCATATGTAGCCTCAGTGAGCCAGCCGCGGCGCTCTACGAACTCCGCGCGAAAGTAGCCGAGGTGTGCGATCGGTCCGCCAAAGGAGGTGCAGCCGAGGCGGAGAAAGACGAGAAGCACCTGCAGCGGGCGAGGGAGCTGTCCCGGTTCGTTCATTCGCCGTGCATGAAACGCTTTGCGTCGCAGGAGATTTTGCTGCCGCCGATGCAGAGGATGGCGATGAGACCGAGGAGCATGCAGAAGTCGACGCGGCCTTCGTGCATGGCAGGCCAGAATCCCTGATGGAGCAGGATAGGCACCTTGGTGGTTGCGATGGCGACGCCTATGTCGATAAGCAGTGGAATGGTGGCGAAGCGCGTGACCAGCCCGACCATGAGCAAGATGCCGCAGGCGATTTCGACAACGCCTACGAAGGGCGCGGTGATGTGCGGATACGGGATGCCGATCGTCGCGAAACGGCCATAGCCGAGCGCCGCGGGGAAGAGGAACTTCTGGATGCCTTCGGTGAGGAAGACCCAGCCCACAAGGATGCGCAACAGCAGAGCCGCCCAGGCGTGGCTGATGGGGATGACATCGTCTCGAGTCCGGATCATCATCTGCTGGCAATCTACACGTAGTCGAAGAGGCTCATGAAGCCAAAATCCATGTGAAGTTGCTGGTGGCAGTGGAAGAGAGTGGGCCCGGGGTTGTTTGCAACGAAGTCTACCTCCACCTCCTGGTAGCCGCCGACCATCACAACATCCTTCACCACGCCGGAGGTCGGCTGGCCGGCGATCCGACTGAGCTCAAAGCTGTGGCGATGCAGATGAATGGGGTGGATATCGTCGCTGGCGTTGCGCATGCGCAGGCGGTAGCGATGACCCTGTCGCAGGTGGAAGGTCGCGGGAGCCATCATCTCCTTCGCAGGATAGGCGACGCCGTTGATCGTCCATAGATTGAAGCCGTCCGACGCGGCGTTCTGCTTTTCGAAGAGCATCGCAAAGGTCTCATCCGGCGCTATGTCCGCTGCGCTCGCACGACCGAAGTGAATATAGTTCCATTTGAACGGCTTGGGCGCGACCCACTGTGGCTTGCCCTTCGCTCCTGCGTACTCAATAACGATGCCCATGCCATGGCGGCGGTCGTCGTCAGCAAGGTCGCCCATCACCCAGACGCCAGGGTGCCGCATCTCGACGACGGCGGAGATGCGCTCGGCCGTACCTAGCCACAGGCCCGGCACGCGCACTGGTGCGGGGAGGAGATTGCCGTCCATGGCGATGACGGTGAAAGAGTGACCGGGCAGTGCGAGGCTGCGTATCTCGCCGGCGCTGCCGTTGAGCACGTGGAAGAGCACGCGCTCCCCTTGTTTTACGCGGATAGGCTCGCCGTGGCCGAGCATCCTGCCATTGATGGTGAAGGCATCGTACCCGACCTCGTAACCGTGCTGGTTGCCTTTGGCGAGCGAGGCGCGCATGGCGCTCTCACCCTGGTCTTTGAGCGCTGCTACGGTGGCGGCGGGGGATAGGAAGTCCATCGCCATATCGCCGCCACGGCTGAGTGTGGGCTGAAACTCCTTGAGCGTGAGAAAGAGTTCGCGGTCGTACGCGCCCGGGTCGTGTTTCGGTTCGATGTACACGGGACCGACGAGTCCGCTGTACTGTCCAGCGCTGAGGTCAGCGCCAGCGCGGACATGCGTGTGATAGAAGCGCAGGCCAGAGGGCCTGGGCACGAACGAGACGCGGCGGCTACCGTGCGGCGGCACGAAGGGCGAGCCCTCTTCTGCGGCGCCATCTACATCTGCAGGGACGAACTGCCCATGCCAATGGACCTGCTCCGGCCTGTCGGTTTGATTGTGGATGTCGATGGTGACGCGCTGGCCTTCTTTGAAGCGCAGGAGCGGCCCCGGGAGCTGCCCGTTGTAGTTGGTCGTGGAGATGATGCGGTTGGGCGCGAGCTCGATCGGAGTGGTGGCGATGGTAAGGGTATAGTCGGCGGGAGTGTCGCTCATCGCGGAGGCAGCCCGCGCGGGCGAGGAGAAGGCGGAGCCGAGGAGCGAAGACGGCTCAAGGAGCGTCGCACCGGCGAGCGCACAAGAAGCGCCTAGGAATACTCTCCGCGATGTATGGCCATCTCTCATGCCGGCTCTCCAGCAGCGACCATGGTAATGCCAACAGCGAGTACTCGTTGGTGGCAGCGCCGGCATTGCGGCGGGATGAAGTTAAAGATGCGGCCGGGCCGATTATTCGGCCCGCAGAGCCTCCGTGGGATCGACCGAGGCCGCTCGTCGCGCCGGTATGGTGACGGCCAAGGCTGCAATGAGCACTAGGACTCCTACGGTGATGGACAGCGAGGCCGGGTCCACGGGAGCGGTTTTGAAGAGAAGGCCATTGATCAGACGGGTGCCGACAAGCGAGACGGCGAGGCCGGCAACAATCCCGGCGGTCGCGTATCTGACAGCCTGGAGGAGCACCATGCGGACGATATCTTCGCGCCGTGCGCCCACAGCCATGCGCACGCCGATCTCCCGTGTGCGCTGCGCGACGGAATATGCCAGCACGCCGTAAATTCCGATCGCGGCCAGGGTCAGAGCCACAAGCGTGAATATGCCGAGGAGGCTCGCGGTCATCCTGCGGAGCGCGAGCGAGTCGGAGAGCACTGCGTCAATCGACTGCACGTGATAGATCGGCTGGTTCGGGTCCATGCCGTGCACCGCCTGATGCACGATGGGCAGGACGCTTCGCGGATCCGCAACGGTGCGCACCAGCAATACGGTGTGAACCCCGAATCCCGGCAGATAGAGCTCCGGTTGTGCCTCTGTGTCAACGCCGAGATCGTGCGCATCCGCCACCACACCGATGACGGGAACCTTCTGCGGCTGCGGGCTGAGCACTCCGATGATGACATTCGCGCCGACGGAGTTTCTGCCTGCCAGATATCGCCGCGCGAATGCCTGGTTGACGATGAAGAAGCCGATTGGGTCGTCTATATCTTTCTGCTCAAAGGCGCGGCCCTGCTGCAGCCCGATTCCCATGGTGTGGAAGTATCCCGGGCTGACGTAGCGGATCTGCGCCAGCGGAAATGCGCCCGGAGCCAACGGCGGTGCACCTTCGACGAGAAAGCGCGTCATGACCTGGGAAGAGTTGAGCGGAATCTGCGTGGTGGTGGCGACAGAGAGCACACCTGGCGATTGCGCGACTTTGTCGAGAAGCTGCTCGAAGAAGTGATTCGTTGTCGGGGTGGTGTCGGTGTATCGCGGTCCGGGCAGCGTGATTTCCAGGCTGAGAAGATGATCGGTGCGAAAGCCGGGGTCGACTGAGAGCAATTTTTGAAAACTGCGAATGACCAGAGTGCTGAGAAACAGCACGACGACGGCGATAGCAATTTCGCCGGCAACGAGCGCAGCCTGGCTATGACCGTACGTGCGCGTGCTGCCGCGACCACCCGGACTGAGCGCCTCGGACAATCGAGGCGAGGTCTTCATGACCGGGAAGAGTCCGAAGAGCGTGGCGGTGACCGTGCATATCGCCAGAGTGAATAGCAACACAGGCAGGTTGAGCTGGATGGAGGGAACGAGTGCGGCATCGAGATCCGCAGTATGGGAGAGCGCCAGGCGCAAGAGCGGAACGGCGAAGGCAGCCAGGGCGATGCCGAGCCCGCCACCGAGGAGACACAGGATGGATGTCTGTGAGAGGAATTGCGAATAGAGCCTTCTCCGGTCCGCGCCGAGAGCCTGGCGAATGGCAACCTCGCGCCGGTTCGCTGCAGCGCGTACCAGCATGAGGTTGGCAACGTTGGCGCAGGCGATGAGCAGCACCAGTGCGACTGCCCCCATGAGACTGAGGACGGTGGGGCGGAGGGTTCCAAGCATCTGATCGCGCAGCGGCGTCAGCAGCGCGCTCTCATTGCGGTTTGTCGCGGGATAGGCGGCGGCGATACGCGCTGCGATCGCCTGCATGTCGGCCTGCGCCTGAGAGAGCGCAACACCCGGCCGCAATCGCCCGATGACATTCACCGAATGCCATACGCGGGAAGCCTGTGTTGGCGCATCCAGCAGCGAGAGCGGGAGCCAGACGTCGCCGTCGGCCGGATAGGCTGCACCCGGCGGCAATACGCCCACAACCGTGTAGCTGGCGCCGTTGAGGTCAACGGCGCGACCTACTACGCTTGGATCCCGGCCGAAGTAACGCTCCCACGCAGAGGCGCTGAGCACGGCGACGTGATCGTTTCCCGCGACTTCGTCCCGCGCGTTCAAAGTACGGCCGATAAGCGGAGCGACACCGAGCAGTGAAAACAAATTGCCTGATGCGAGCACGCGATGAACCTGTTCCGCACGGCCATTCGTTGCGAGCGAGACGGTAGCGGGATTCAACGTGGAGTACGCCGCGATCTCGGTGAAGCTGCTCTGCTGCGACTTCCACTCCTGGTAATCCGGATACGTGGCCACGATGCTTCCCGGCACCTGCGGATGAGTTTCGCCGATGCTGACGATGCGGGCGGCGTCATGAAATGGAAGGGACGCGAGAAGAAGTCCGTAGACGACGCTGAAGATCGCCGTGGTGGCGCCGACGCCGAGCGCGAGCGTCAAGACGGCCGCCACGGTGAATCCGGGAGAGTTGCGTAGCTGGCGTGTTCCGTAGCAAAGGTCGCGTGGCAAAGTGAGCATCTGGTTTGGCCTCGATAGGAGGAAGACGATCGAGTTTATAGATCGTCATCGATTCCTGACGAGGCAAATCTTCCGCAACGCGCTGCCGCCGGTCTGTCCCTTTATTTTGTCGTTCGATGGATGAGCAATGAATTCGCCTGGCCAACCGGCGTGAGCAGCACTTCAGAGATGTTGACGTGTGCGGGCCGGGTCACGGCGTAGAGGATGGCATCGGCCACGTCCTCCGGAGTAAGCGGCGTGATGTTCTCGTAGACCTTGG
>DASZGZ010000312.1:0-11224 GCA_035938355.1 Acidobacteriaceae bacterium | reverse complement strand
CGAATATCGCTCATCCTGCTGCTCGTCTTTTCCTCGTCGCCGGCGCAACAGTCGCATAGCCACCCGGCACCCGAGAAACTGGGAAAAGTATCATTTCCCATCTCTTGCATGCCGGCCGTCCAGGAGCCGTTCAATCGCGGGGTAGCTCTGCTTCACTCCTTTGCCTACACCGCCGCTCAAAAGGCATTTCAGCGTGTGTCCGAGATAGACCCGCAGTGTGCGATGGCACATTGGGGAATGGCCATGACGTACTTTCAGCAGCTTTGGGAGCCGCCACTGCCGTCCGCGACCATTTCAATTGCGCAAAAGGAAATTCAGCACGCCCGGCAGCTCGGGGCGAGCACCGAGCGCGAGCGGCAGTTCATCCACGCGCTTGGCTTGATCTATCAGAACGCCGCCACCGTTCCGTATCCAACGCGAGCCTCGAACTACGAGCGCGCGATGGGCGATCTCGCTGCAGAGAACAGGAGAGACGTCGAAGCACAGGTCTTTTACGCGCTCGCGCTGCTGGCGAACGTATCTCCTGCCGACAAGACGCATGCGAAGCAGAAAATGGCCGCCCATCTGCTTGAGCCGCTTGATCGCGCCTACCCGCAACATCCCGGAATCCCTCACTACCTCATTCACGCGTGCGACAATGCGGAACTCGCGCCACAAGGACTTGCAGCGGCAAGAGCCTATTCCCGCATTGCGCCCTCCGCACCGCACGCATTGCATATGCCATCGCACATATTCACGCATCTCGGCCTGTGGGAGGACTCCATCGCTGCCAATCTCGCGGCAAGGGAAGCGGCGCACCAACAGGGCGACACCGGCGAAGAACTGCACGCGATGGACTACCTGGTGTATGCCTATCTGCAAAGCGGACGCGACAAGGACGCAAGGGAAGTCATTCAGCAACTCAAGAGCATGCCGAACCTGGACCTTGGCGACTTCAAGATCGCGTACGCCTCCACCGCCATGCCGGTGCGCTACGCCGTTGAGCGAGCTCGATGGGCCGACGCTGTTGGCATGGTTCCTCCTGCAGGAACCCCACCTCATGTTGTCGCGATTGCGGTTTGGGCTCGGGGCATGGGATTCGCCCGCAGTGGACGCGTCACCGAGGCGCGCGCCGAGATGGATCGATTGCGGCAGATCGAACAGCAGCTTCGCACCTTAGGCAACGACTATTGGGCCACTCAGGTGAAAATTCTCGGGCACGAAGTCGCGGCGTGGTCTGCTCAGACGGATAGCAAGCCGGATCAGGCCGAAGCATTGATGCGCGCGTCCGCCGACCAGGAGGATGCGATCGAAAAGCTTCCCGTGACACCGGGTCCGATTGTTCCAGCACGCGAGCAGCTCGGCTCCTTACTCCTGGTGCAAAATCACCCGGATGTGGCCCTCAAGGAATTTCGGATCGCGCTCGCAAATGCCCCCGGGCGGCTTGGAGCAATTCAGGGAGCGGCTCGCGCGGCCCAACTTTCTAGTCAGAGGTAGGCTTCATTGGGGTATCGCACCGGAAACCTGGCGTGATCACCTCATGGCATTTTCCTTTGAACCTGAACCCAGACAGGCGATTATCACTTCGGCTCTTGAAGGAGATGACTGTGAAAAACAAAGCTGCGTCTTCGAACGCAATCCAGCAAGCAGAACTCATCCTGCATCTCTACGAACTGCGCCGCGAAACCGTGATGCGCGAAGCGCGCTCCTACGTCGGGGGCGAGTTTCTTCCCGCGTCCGCGAAAGAATTCGTCGAGATCGTCTGCGCGGGCGGCAAGCACACGGCCTTCGTGCTTCAGGTCTACGGGTATTGGGACATGGTCGCTGCTTTCGTGGAGCACGGCGCCCTCGACGCAACGCTCGTCTATAACACCTGCCAGGAGATGTACTTCCAGTACGCAAAGATCCAGCCCTACCTCGCAGAGTTTCGCAGGCAGATGAACCTGCCTGAATGGCTGATCAGTGCCGAGCGCCTCATCGAGGGCTCAAAGGCCGGCCGCGCTCGGCTTCGAACCATGCAGAAGAGCCTAGCCGCCATGGGAAGCGTGCGCACCTCACAAACGAAGAAGTCGTGAATATCGCGGCATTACGCCGCCGCCCTTCTCACGCCATTACGCCGCGCCGCGCGCTGCCGAATGGTGCGCCATACTCGCTCAATATCCGCCGGCTCGATGAAAAGCACGTAAGCAGCCAGTATGTCCCATTCGAACATCGGGAGGTTCAACGCATATTCAAGACACAAGTGGAAGAGAAGCCCCAGCAACAGCAGTGGATAGCGGAGCGGACGGAACCAGATCAGAACTCCCAGCGAGAACTCGAGAGCAAGAGCGAGCCAGCTGCCGACTTTTAGAATCGCGGGATACAGGATCCAGGCTGGTATAGGAAATCGTGCGATCGACGGAAGATGGAGCACGTAATAGAGTGCGGTCCCATGCAGCCATGTATCTCCCTTCATCTTCCACCAGAAGGAGGTGAAATACAGCAGCGCCAGTTCGAACTGGATCATGCGTTGCGCCCATGGAGCTCTTGGCCGAATAACAGCGTCTTCCACCCCCCGGCGAACTCGTATAAGACGGTCGAGAGAAAAAGCCGCTCCCGCTGGAGCAAAAATAAGAAAGAAGCCCGCGATACGCAGGAACGTATCGCCGCTGTGCATGATCGAAGGAGCTCTCTGCTGTAGAGACGCCAGGCAGAGAAATACCGCCACACTGCTGAGACGCGTCCAGAGGCCGGCTATAAGCATCAAGATGAAGCCCAGAGCAACCCAGAAAAATGCCGCGATCCAGCGATCATCTGGCGGGATCACCTGAAACAAGTTCAGCCGAACTCCAGGCTCTATCTGCGTCATCGCCGATTGCGAGATCCAGCCATGGACACCAAACCAATCCAGCCAGTCCGCGTGGAATAGGATCAGGGTTGCTGCGACGCAGAGGCCATAAAGAATGCGGAACAGAGCAATGGGAATTGGAGATTGCGGATAGAAAAAGAAGTGCTCCCAGGCCTCCTTTAGTTTTCCAAGACTCACCGGAGATCTCCGGACTGGATATAACCCTCATAGAAAACATTCGGCTTGGGAACCGGAACATAAGATTCGTCCGCTCCCGGTTTGATATCAGAGCGGAACTCAATCAGCACGACCTTGTCCGGTGGATCGACCTGGCTATTGAAAAGCCGCGCCACATGAGTGGCAACGCCTGGCCGGAGAGCTTCATACCTCTGCTCTGGGAGCGTCTCCTCAAATTTTCGATATCTCTCCTTTTGATATCGCTCCGCAAAGCCAAGTTCCTCCATTCTGGGAAAGGTCCAGACCTTCATACGGCGATCGCCTGTAAAGACGACGGCCTTGATATACGAATCGATCGACTTGGGATTTGGCGCAAACATATCCCACGATTGGTATAGGCCACTCCAAGCCATGTAGGGACGAATGAGCTCTTTCAGCTCTCTCATTACCGAAACATTCCATGGCACCGCCCAGCACGTGATAGCAATCAGGTGAAATAGGATGAAGACACTGATCGCGGCATGCGCGAAACTGCGATTAGCCGAATCTTCAGCCACCAGTCTTTTGCGAGAGGTAGCTTTCCCGGAGTTTGCTTTCCCGGGCTCGGCTTTCCGAACATCTTTGTTTCGCTGACGATTCGTAGTCACCCTCATCGCGCTATCTTAGATTCTGCTCACAACCTTGACATTGACGAAGATGAAGCCCTCTTCGTTCAAGCAAATGTGCTGTTCCTTTATATCCGTTGCATTTTTCTGAAGAACGCCGCCGCAGCGAGCCGTACCTCGCAGGGTTTCGCAGGCAGATGAACACATGCTCCGAGATAGCCGTCAGGGCGTAGCATCAGAAGTGTAGTGGAACCCTTTGACGAACTCCTGACGATGGCCGAAGCTGCTCACGGCCACCTCTGTGCCGGCCAGATTCTCGGCGTCCGCATGGCCATGCTGGGCTGCCAGCGTCTCGGCATAGAGGAGCCTCGCGGCCGCGACCGCAAGCGTCTCGTCACCTTCGTCGAAATCGACCGTTGCGCCACCGACGCCATCGGCGTTGTCACTGGCTGCCGTCTGGGAAAGCGCGCCCTCAAATTTCGCGACTGGGGCAAGATGGCAGCCACCTTCATTGATTTGGCGCCGGCCGACTCGACCCATTCCCGCGCCATCCGCATCGCTGCGCGTGAGTCCTCAAAGGACCTGGCCCGCGCCCTTCACCCCGAAATCGCGAACAAGAACCAGCAGCAGATGCTGGCCTACCGCGAACTCTCCGACGCCGACCTCTTCGCTGAAGAGTGGGTCCGCGTCACCCTGCCCCCCAAAGAGTTCCCCGGCTACAAGGGCGACCGCCTCGCCTGCGCAAACTGCGGCGAAGGCATCAACTATGATCGCTTCGTCGAGCGCGGCGGCCATCGCCTCTGCCACGCCTGCGCGAATCCGGACGAACGCTACTACCAGCCGCTCTAGCAGAGGGCGCTAGCGCTATTTCGCTGGCCGCATTGCAACGGTGCCGTGTAATCTCACGACGGTGTCGAAGCCGACACCGATGAGGCATATCAATGGCGGTACTCAGAGTTTGCTACAAGCATGGTGTACGTTTCGACGAGGCGTATTACGTCTCGAAGCACCTGCCGCTCGCGAAGAGCATCATGGGACCGCACGGTGTAACGAGCGTCGAGGTAGTGAAACTAACGGCAGCGGCGGATGGATCGAAGCCACCATATCAGCTCATGTTCACCGCACATTTTGCGTCGGAAATCGGCCTGCGCAGTGCAATGCAAAGTCCGCAAATGCCCCAGGTGTTTGGCGACATCCGCAATTTCTATGATGGCACGCCCGACGTTCTCATCGGTGAAGTGGTCCCTTTGCCTGCGTAACGAATACTGGTGCCACTTACATTTTTCTTTACGCGGTTCATCTTCGCAGCCAGCGCGTCCGAGTGGCGCACCTCTTCCCCACCTCGTACTCCCCAATGCGCCGGGCAATTACGAAAATGGGCCATTCGTCACAAACTCAGCGCGAAACGTCCCTCGCGTACTAGACTGTCCGCCGACGCGAACTGAGTTCAAAACCCTTTCGAGGCAACCGCATGAAATCACTCTCCCTCAGCACGATGGCCCTCGCGCTGGCCTTCACTTTCAATGCAGGAGCACAGACGCCGGCGGCGAAGGCAGCACCTACCCTCCGCTCCGTCCTCCTCGACCAGCTCCGCAGCACCCACGACAAGAGCGACTGGTTTGTCTGCGCCAATGTCGCCGTCGCCAACCTCACGCCCGAGCAGGCCAACTGGAAGGACGGCAAGGGGAACCATTCTGTCGGTCAGCTTACCTATCACCTGGTCTTCTGGAATCAACGCGCCCTCCAGAACTTCCGGGGGGAAAAGCCTGCAAAGTTCGGCGGCAACAACGACGAGACCTTCGACAACTTCGACGCCAAACAGTGGAAGGACACCGTTCAGCAGCTCGATCAGGTGATGACAGGCATTGAAAAGGCTGTCGAGTCAGCAACCGACGCGCAACTTGCCGAATGGGCGCCCACCGTCGCCAACATCAGCACCCACAACGCCTACCACATCGGCGAAATCGTCATGGTGCGTAAGGAACAGGGCGCATGGGACGCGAGCAAAGGGGTGAAGTAGTCACGCAATCCTTCTTGTGTTGAGTGTGCTGGCTAAAGCGCCGGCTCGCGTCTAGCCGGCGAGTCCTTGTTCTATTCCGCGCGCCGCCCGGAAGACGGTGCCCTCGCCGAAGTGCGGCCCCAGCACCTGGGCGCCAATCGGCAGACCTTCGCTGGACACACCGCACGGCACCGACACGCCGCAGATGCCTGCCAGACTCGCTGTCACCGTGTAGATGTCGGCCAGATACATCGCCACCGGATCGTCCGTCTTTTCTCCGATGGGGAAAGCCGGCGTTGGCGCAGTCGGCGTCACAATGACGTCGACCATCTCGAAGGCCCTCAGAAAGTCCTCCGCCAGCAACCTCCGCACCTGCTGCGCCTTGCGGTAGTACGCGTCATAGTAGCCAGCGCTCAACACATACGTTCCCAGCAGGATGCGCCGCTTCACCTCGCGACCAAACCCGCACTCGCGCGTCTCGCGGTACATCGCGGAGAGCGTCTTCGCGCCCGGCGCCCGATAGCCGTAGCGCACACCGTCGTAGCGTTCCAGGTTTGCGCTCGCCTCCGCGGTCGCAAGCACGTAATACGTCGGTACCGCATAGCGCGTGTGCGGCAGCGAGACCTGCGTGATGGTGCAGCCCTGGCGGCGTAGCGAGTCGATCGCCTTCTCCACCACGAGCTTCACCTCCGGGTCCAGCCCGTCGGCGAAGTACTCCGCCGGCACACCGACGCGCAGCCCTTCCATGGGCTTCTGGCACTCCGCAACGTAGTCCGGCACCGGCCGCTCAGAGGAGGTCGCATCGAGCGGATCGTGTCCCGCAATCACGCCCAGGATCGCCGCCGCGTCCTCCACCGTGCGCGCAAATGGTCCGATGCGATCGAGCGACGATGCAAACGCGATCAGCCCATAGCGCGAGACGCGACCATAGGTGGGCAGCACGCCCACCACTCCGCAGAACGATGCCGGCTGCCGAATCGAGCCGCCCGTATCTGTACCCAGGCTTGCTGCGGCCATCTCCGCCGCCACCGCTGCCGCCGAGCCGCCACTTGACCCGCCCGGCACGCGATCGAGCGCCGCCGGATTGCGCACCACGCCATAGGCCGAGTTCTCATTCGACGAGCCCATCGCGAACTCATCGCAGTTCAGCTTGCCCAGAATCACCGCGCCTGCTTCCTTTAGGCGGCGCACCGCAGTCGCGGTATAGGGCGGCGTATAGTCCTCAAGGATCCGCGACCCAGCCGTCGCCGTCATCCCCTCGATGGCGATCACATCTTTGACGCCTACCGGCACGCCGGCCAACGGTCCCAACGGATCGCCACGCCGTGCCGCGGCGTCCAGGTCTACGGCAGTCCGCTGCGCGCTCTCATTGGCCACCGAAAGATAGGCGTTGATCTCCGGATTGCGCTCTGCAATGCGCTCCAGGTAGCCGCTCACCAGCTCCGCGGCCTTCACTTTGCCGGAGATGACGCCCTGTCCCAACTCTCGCAGCGTCATGCCGGGCGAAGTCGCGTCATACGTCTCGCTGCTCATCGTCCAATCACCTGCGGAACCTTGAAGAATGCGCCATCCGTCTCTGGCGCCGCCCCCATCACCTGTTCGCGCTCCAGGCACGGCACCGGTGTGTCGTCGCGCAGCGGTGTCTCCTCGACCCTTCCGGCTGTCGCGTCGGGAACGATTTCAGATACCTGAGCCATGGGTCCAACATTCGCCACATCAAGCTCGTTCAACTGCGCGATGTAGCCCAGGATGGCATTGAGGTCGCGCCCCATCGCCGGTAGCTCTTCCGGCGTGAGCTCGAGATTCGCTAGTGCTGCGACACCGCGAACCTGCTCGTCCGAGACAGTCTGATTGGATTTGTGAGTGCCTTGCGCTGTCATAGTGTCTCTACACACGCAACATGAGGCCCGCCAGGGCCTCATGTCTCTTCATCTATTTTCGAGTATAGAGCGTATTTCAGACAGGCATGAAGGTGCGCCGCCTAAAGAATCGCGCTCGGCTGCGGCGGTCTCGCTTTGCTGCGCACCACGCACACCTGTGCAGTGCGCAGCATCAGCGCTACATCAGTCCGGAAGGTAGCCTGCTCGGCATACGCAAAGTCGAGATTGGTCTTGTATGGCGTCAATTTGTATTTGCAGAACGCCTCGATTTGCTCTTCGGGAATCTGGCGCAGCATCTCTTCCTCGCAGCGGAAGACCAGTGTGGCCGCCCCGGTAATGCCCGGGCGGAACGGCATGGCCTGCGCCTGGCGATGCTGATGGTCGGGCAGCTTCGGTCGCGGCCCCACGAGGCTCATGTCGCCGAAGAGCACATTTACAAGCTGTGGAAGCTCGTCCAGCTTGTAGCGGCGAAGAAGACGACCTACCGCGGTTACACGGCGATCCCCATGCCGCGTCACCGAAAGCCCCTTCGGCTGGGGCTGGGCCTCCATCGTACGGAACTTGTAGATGGTAAACAGTTGCCCCATGCGACCCACCCGCTGCTGCCGGAAGATCACCGGTCCAGGCGAACTGAAGCGGACTGCTACGGCAAGGATGGCAAACACGGGAGAGAACAGCAGGAGCCCAAAGAATGCCAAAGTCAGATCCATGGCCCGGCGCAGGGTAGAGAGCGACCACTCACTCCCCGCAACAACAACCCCAGATTCCGCAATCGCAGATTCCGCCTCCAGCTCATCGTAGGCAACAGCCGAAACTGCTACTCCGCGCAAACGTTCCTCGCGATGGGGCGCAGCGCTCTTCCGTGAAAAATCATTCCAGATGGGTTGTACGGAGAGACTACGTGAGGTTTCAAATGAACTCATTCAGTATCCTTGGATACACGTCTTGCCCGTCTGTTCAGCGCGACGTGGGGATCCGTCTCCCCGCTCTGGCGCGTTAAGGTCGAGGCCGCATTCTTCTAACTCAGATGCAGCGGGGGAATCGAACATCGGGTTACCCAAGCTCCAATACCGTCATTTGAGTGTGTCCCACCAAACTCCGGTCAACGACCGGAGTCTTCGTTCCCAGAGGCAACCCTATCTCATACGCAGATAAGGTACATGCCAGTGTGTTTTTTGCAACGTACCACTACTGGGGTATTTCCGCGAAACCTATTCGATGAAGCGTCGACTCCGGCAAATTTCGCCGATCCAGTGTACCCTGCATGCCAACTGGATTGCCTGTTTTACTACGTGGTTAAAAATGCATCAAATGCCAATAGCTCACTACTTTTCAGACATTTACGCTTAAACAACAATAGACGATACACCAAATTTCAAAATTTCCGCGCGATCTTCAACAATCTGAACAAGCTGTGGTAACAGACGTCCTTGTGAATAGTCGTGCGAACCCGCGCTCATTCTCCTTCGGCCCCCCTCACTCCACCGGGCCCAGTCCGCCTCCAGCCACGCCGTCAGGCGCTCCACATCTCCGAAGTCCACCCGTATGTAATCGCTGCGTCCCCCCTGCCCCTCGGCGTCGCCGATCTCCGCAGCATCCCTGCTCTCAAGGGCATCGCTGATATGGCTTCGTTCTGGACCAACGTACAGCAAAGGTGTCCCGACGGCCAGAATGTTGTAAAGCTTGGATGGGTGAATTGTCCCGACCATCGCGCTTCCCAGCACCACGGCCTGCAGATCCGCCGCGGAAAGCGACCCGGACAGGGACTCTATCGGCTGATAGGGGAGGAACTTGACGTTTTCGAGCCCGCGTTCCCCGGCAATGCCGCGCAGTCGCCCAAACTCGCTGCCGCCGCCCACGAAGACAAAGCAGAAGCGAGGATCCGCCTTCAGGCGGAGGGCCACCCGCAGCAGCATATCCAGGGGATGCACCGGGCTGTGGTTGCCGGAATACATCACCACATACTTTCCCTCGAGCCCATGTCGCTCCCGGAACGCCGTCCTGCCTTCCGGGTCGAAGAAGGCATAGCGGTCCAGTGACCAAGGCGGTACCACCCGCACCCGCTCGGCGGCCACGCTTTTGGCCAGCACTCGCTCGCGCATGTAGCGATCCAAAACCACCACGGCGTCCGCCGCATGCAGCGTGAAGCGCGAAATCCGTTCCAGTATCCACGCCACCGGCCCCGGACGCAGCCATCCCGCTGCCAGCGCCTCGTCCGGATTCATGTCCATCACCCAGTACACCAGCCGTTCGCCGCGCAGCCGGCAGCGCACCGCCGCCAGGGCAGCCACCAGCGGGGGCGACGTCAGGGCCACCACGCAATCCACCCGTGGCGCCGTCAGAACACGCCGAGCCGCCTGCAGCAGAAAGCTGGCGAAATCCACCGCCCGGCGCCACTTTGCATGCTTGCCGAACCCCGTCCCTCCGACTCGGTCGATCTCGATGCCGCGGTAGTGCTCGCGTCTCGAAAAACGACGCGACGGTTCGTCGTAGGCGCGGCGCCCGGCCAGTACCCGCACCTCGTGCCCACGCTCCACCAGCGCCTCGGCGAGGCTGGTCAGGTACTGCGCCGTTGCGACGACGTCGGGATAGAAGGTCTGGTTGAGAAGCAGGATTCGCATGAGTAAAAAGGCCGTCTGCCGCTAATACTTCAAGCCGGAGACGCCACGCGCCGACCCAGCGGCTGCCCGTTCATGGGCTCGATCCAGAGCCTCACGATACGCCGCCAGCGTCCCCTGGGCAGACGTCTCCCAAGTGTACCTTCCCACCCACGCTCGTCCGGCATCGACTTTGGAACGCAACAGTGCGATATCCCCCAGCAGCCGCCAAAGCTCCCGCTCCAGAGCCCCTTCGTCTGCCGGATCAAAGTAGTGCGCAGCCTCGCCGCATACCTCAGGAAGCGCCGATGAGCAGCTCACCAGCACCGGGCATCCCGCGCTCATCGCCTCAAGCGGCGGCAATCCAAAACCCTCATACAAACTCGGATAGACGAACAGTGCGGCGCCGCGATATAGCTCACCCAGACGCGCCTCCTCTACGCGCGGCAGCAGCACGACACGCGCCTCCAACCCCAGGGCAGCGATCGTCTCGCTCTCCCCGGCGCTCCACCGCCCACCGCCCGCCACCAGTAGCCTCATGCCGCGCGCGGTCTCCGCTGCGGCGAATGCGCGCACCAGCGCGAGAAAGTTCTTATACGCACTCCGCGAGCCCACGTAGAGCACATACGGCTGCCCTTCATCATCGCCTCGCCCTACGCCGCCCTCCGCAACCGGCGTCACTCCGTGGTGCACCACGCAGGTCCGCGATCGATCGACTCCGTATATCTCAAGCAGATCCCGCCGCGCCGACTCCGATACGCAGATCACCATGTTGGCTCGCTGGTACAGTCTGCGCTTGCGCGCTTGGATCGCCGCCGCATTGCGGAAGAGCTCCGGAAATCTCTCTTGCGTCGCATCGTGATGCGTCGCTACCAGCGCGCGATGCCGAATCGCCGATTCCCATCGCTGATAGGTCGCGTGGTAGACGTCATAGCGCCCGCGGACCGGCGCAATGGCAGCGGTCCACAGCGCATTCATCGCATAGCGCGGATACCCCGCCCTTAGATGGCTCTTCCAGAGTTCCACCCGCAGGCCCTCGCCTTCCAGTCCGGCAAAGGGCAGCAGGGAGCTCTCGCCGCCCAGCAGCAGATCGAGCGAGATGCCTTCCCTGCCGCGAAGCTGACGCGCCAGCTCGTAGTGATAGCGAGACATCCCGCCGG
>DASZGZ010000311.1:0-4063 GCA_035938355.1 Acidobacteriaceae bacterium | reverse complement strand
CAACCGAAAAGCCGAAGTTGTTGTAGCGCTGGTACGGACGGCTGCCATTGCCGAAGCCATAATCTGCGGCATCCATAGCGTCGTTCTGGAAGAATTCGTACCCCGCACCGTGGAATTGGTTCGTGCCGCCTTTGCTGATCTGGTTGAAGGTTGCGCCGCCGATACCGTACTGCGCCGAGAAGGCAGAGTCGTCGACTTTGAGTTCCGCAACCGTCTCCAGAACCATCACGTCGGCGTTCTGGCTCATGGGCAGGGTGGTCGTCGCCCCGTCAGCCAGCACGGTGTTGTAGGGCAGGTTGCCATTGATCGAGGCTGTCTGGCCGGTGCGATAATTCACGCTGGATGCGCCGGGCAGCAGGGTGACGAAGTTCTGCCAGTCGGCGCCCACCTGTGGCAGTTGCAGCAGTTGCTTGGACTCCAGGGTCTGCGACTGCGTGCCGTCTTCGGTTTGCAGCTGCGGCACCTCCGTCTTCACCACGACCTGTTGCTGTGCCGCACCCACGGTCATCGGCGCGTCGATAGCGACGGTTTCTGCGCGCAATGTAATCGGGCCACGGACCAAGGTCTCGAAGCCGGGCGCGGTAACGGTGATCAGATAGTGGTCAGGAACGATCGAGCCAGTATCGTAGAGGCCGGCTCCGTCGGTCGTGTAGGTGTGGGAGATACCCTTGTCGACGTCATCGACCTTTACGGTAGCGCCCGGAATGACGGCTCCGGCGGAATCCGTAACGGTCCCGCGGATGTTGCCGGAGTTGGTGTTTTGTGCGACGGCCGCGAGGGCTGGCCACAATATGGCTAAGCCAAGGCTGGCGCGAATCCACTGCTTCATATTGCCTCCTGGAAAAAAACCGTCTGCTTACGCTGCACCCACTTGCTCTGTGGGCTCGCGCTTTTCTTTCTTTCTTGCATCAGGCCGCTGCCTTCACTCCGGCATTAAGCCCACGAGTCCCTGCTTACGGAAGGGATGGACCGCAGATCGTCTCAAACCCGTCCGTTTGTCACCGGCATCTTGGCGCAAAAAGCAATTTGTCCCTCTTTCCCGTGGTCTCGTCCTCTCTGATCGAAACAACGGTTTGCCTTCACTTCTGGTCAAGATGGTCTCCGCTGATCGTTGCAGATGAAAACAATTCGAGAAGATGATTGTCAAGGGAAATCTTCGCTGCGTATGCTAAGACAATCCTTTGTCTTCACATGAGTAAACAGATTGCCGCAGAGAGATCGATAAAGTTCATGGATATGACCAGCCGCCGCACATTCCTAAAGTGGGCAGCGTTGGCTGCCCCTTCCGCCGCCTCTTTCGGTTCGGTCGCTGCCTGGGGAATCACGCTTGGCACTCCCCCCGGGAAACCCCCGCAGGCATGGCGCACCTCGGAGAAGGTTCGCTGTGAGCAGATCGAGGCTCCGCAATGGCGGGACGGCGCCGCAACCGGCCCAGGGGCCATCCAACTCGAACCAGCACAACAATTTCAGGAGTTGCTCGGCTTCGGTGCCGCGCTCACAGACGCCTCTTGCTACCTGCTCGAGCAGATGCCGGCGGCTGCCCGCGGCAGCCTGCTCAAGGAATGCTTCGGCGCCGACGGTCTCCGCCTCTCCATCGGCCGCACCACCATCGGCTCCAGCGATTACTCCCGTAACGCCTATACCTACGACGACACCTCCCAGCCCGATCCCGATCTCCAGCACTTCAGCCTCGAGCATGATCGCCAGTACATCCTGCCCGTGCTCCGCGAGACGCAGCAGGTCAACCCAGAGATCTTCTATTTCTCCTCGCCCTGGAGCCCGCCGGCGTGGATGAAGGCCGGCAACTCGCTGCTGGGCGGCTCCATGCGCAGCCGCTACTTCGGCCCCTACGCGGACTATTTCGTCAAGTTTCTTGAGGGGTATGCCGCCGACGGAGTCCATATCCGCGCGGTGACGATCCAGAACGAGATCGACACCGACCAGGGCGGCCGCATGCCGCAGTGCATGTGGGGGCAGGAGTACGAGATTCAGTTTGTGAAGGAGTTCCTCGGTCCTGCCCTCCAGAAGAACTCGCTCGACACCAAAATCTGGATTCTCGACCACAACTACAACCTGTGGGGGCGTGTGGCGGACGAGCTTGAGGACCCCGATCTCTCGAAGTATGTCGACGGCGTCGCCTGGCACGGATATTTCGGACCACCTGCCGCCATGACGCGCGTCCACAACATGTTCCCGCTCAAGAATGCCTACTGGACAGAAGGCGGATCGGACTTCACGCTACCGGACTACACAACCGATTGGGCGAAGTGGTCCGGCACATTCGCCGGCATCCTCAACAACTGGGCCCGCTCGATCGTCACCTGGAACCTGGTGCTCGATGAACAAGGCAAACCCAACATCGGTCCCTTCTCCTGCGGTGGCGTCCTCACGCTCAACTCCCAGACGCAGCAACTCACGCGCAGCGGGCTCTATTGGGCCCTGGCCCACTACTCCCGATTCATGCAGCGCGGTGCCCGTGTCTTCGCCACCCAGGGCGATCTTCCTGACGTCGATCACGTAGCCGCTCAGAACCCTGACGGCAGCCATGTCCTGGTCCTCACCAATCGCGGCAACGGCCGGCAAGTCCAGTGCACGCTCGCCAACAAGTCGCTCCAGGTCGACCTGCCGGCAAATTCCGTTACCACGCTCGTCCTGTAAAAATGCTTTGATGAAGAGCCGGAACTCCGGAAGCTCGCCTCTCTCTCGCGCAATCCTGGTCTGCATGGTGTACCTCGCGCCGGCTCACCTTATTCATGCCGGCGCGTCGGCCGCGCAACAGCCGCCCCTCTACAGGCGGGCGGACGCGCCCATCGAAGCCCGCATCAGCGACCTCCTGCACCGCATGACCCTCGAGGAGAAGGTGCGGCAACTGGATATGTACTCCGGTGCTCGCTTCATCGTCGACAAACATACCGACGACACACACGCGGCACTCGACGCCGTCTTTCTTCCCGGCAAGGCAGAGAGCCTTTTGGGGGACCTCGGCGTGGGCAGCATTCATGACCTCAATCCCACGCCCGAGCAGGCCAACACCATCCAGAAATGGGTGATCGCGCACAATCGCCTGGGCATTCCCGCGCTGTTTATCGAGGAAGGTCTTCACGGCTTTGATACCGGCACAGTCTTTCCCGCGCCTCTCAATCTCGCCGCCACGTGGAATCCGGAGCTCGCCCAGCAAACCGGCGCTGCTATCGCCGGGGAGGCGCGCGCCACCGGCGTCGCTATGATCCTCGGGCCCGTCCTCGACCTGGCGCGCGATCCACGCTGGGGTCGCGTCGAGGAAGACTTTGGCGAAGATCCTTATTTCACAGGACAACTGGGCCTTGCCTACGTGCGTGGCGCACAGGGGGAAAGCCTCAACACAGACCACACCGTCGTCGCGGAGCCCAAACACTTCGCCGGTCACGGTTCGCCAGAGGGTGGCACCAACACCTCGCCCGTCCACATTGGTGAACGCGAGCTGCGCACCGTCATGCTGAAGTCCTTCGAGCCGGCATTTCGCGAGGGCCACGCCATGGCCACGATGGCCGCCTATCACGAGATCGATGGCATCCCCGTCACTGCTGATCCGCTTCTCCTCAAGACCATCCTGCGCCAGGAGTGGGGCTTCCAGGGCTTTGTCCTCTCCGACCTTGGTGCCATCGAGCGCCTCTACACCGTGCATCACGTGGCCGCGTCCCCCAAAGACGCGTCATGCCTGGCTATCCACTCCGGCGTCGACATGCAGTTCTATGACTTCCCACACGACGTCTTCCAAAAAGCGCTTGCCGATTGCGTGGGTGAAGGATCCCTGCCGCAATCGGACATTGACCGGGCGGTCGGCTCGATCCTGCGAGTGAAGTTCGCACTCGGCCTCTTCGACCATCCCTTCGTCGATCCCGCGCTCAATGCGCGCGTACACCGCTCGCAGCCGCATCTCGCCCTATCCCTTGAGTCGGCGCGCGAGTCGATGACGCTGCTGAAAAACGACGGCCATCTTCTTCCGCTCGCGAAGTCCATTCAGCGCATCGCCGTCATCGGACCCAACGCCGACGTAGCGCGCTATGGCGACTACGAACGCGAA
>DASZGZ010000310.1:0-3014 GCA_035938355.1 Acidobacteriaceae bacterium | reverse complement strand
CGCGATGGGCGTGCCGGCACGCACGCTGACACGGTTCGGAGTCACCGAATCGCCGTAGAGCACGCGGGCACGATAGCGGTAGTCAGGGCGGCCGTCGCCGCGCAGATCGGTAATGCCGATGCGGAACTGCGTAGTCGACAGCAGCTGGGCGTTCAGCGTGGTGACCCCGGTGCTCGGGGAATTGAAGGAAGATGGCGTAAATGCCGGGGGCGGCGTGCCGGCAGGAGCGGCCAGCGACCACATGCCGACGACCGGCTGGGCTTTGTGCGTGCTGGGCTCACCGCTGTCGTCAAGGGCGGTGACTTCGACGGTGAGGGTGCGGCCGGTCTGGCCGGTCAGCAGGAAATAGTCGGTGTCGCCATAGCCGCTGAGACTCCCGACCCAATCGCTATTGCGAGGCAAAGGCCGCGGAGACGCGAAGTTGTCGCGCGCGCTGGCTTCCGGAAGATCGAGCGTGCTGCCGTTCATAAGAATGTCTTGCTGGAGGTCGCCTCCGGCATTGACGGTGACAACGATGAGTTGTGCGGCGCCTGAGGGCTTGACCTGCCAGGGCGCGTAGGGCCCCACGCGTTGTGAGAGGTTCGGATCCAGCGCTTCGACCGTGAGCTGATATTGCGCGCTGTTCCCGCTCGGGATTGGCAGGCCGGCAAGATCAAAGAAGCCCTCAAGGGTTGCGTCCGCGCTGCCGAAGCGGTTGTAGGGCTGGCCAAGTGCGTCGGTGGTTCCCGTGATTACGTTTCCGACATTACCGGCGAACAGGAATCCGGAAACCGAAGATTCGGCATAGCGTCCGGACGGCTGGCCGGTCGCGGGATCGATCCAGCGCGCCACGACGTTGACCCCCTGCATGGGCTGCATCGGGTTGCCATAAGCATCGCTGAAGTACACCGATCCACGGATTCGGGCAGTCGTGTCGGCCAGAACCTGTTTCCCGGGAAATTGCGCGACGTTGCTGCTGGTGACGGGATAGAGGCGGGAGATTGCGGCCGCATCGTCGATCTTCGGCAGGTCCGCGTTGGGATAACACTTCGAAATTGGCGTGCAATTGGACATGTCTATCGGATGCATCACGGGGAAGCCAGCGTAGTCGTCCGCCGTAGGATGCTGTGGCAAGCCAGTGATCGCGTTCATGTTTAGCTGCGACCAGCCGAGACCGAAGACCTGGCCGAGCACACGCACCAGACGATACTTCAGATCAGGGAGAGCAGCGGAAGTCAGCGCACAGTTGCCATCGAGCACGACCAGGGCATGAGCCAAGTGGCCGTCGGTGGTGAACGCGTCGGCGCCGCCGAACACGCCGTTGGTGATGCACTCGGTGCTGGCGCCCACGCCCATGAACGCATCGGTGACCTGGCCGTCGGCGTCATAAACGATAGCAACCGGCTTGGCCGTCGCGGAGGCCTGGATATCCGCCGGCAAGGTGATTGTGCGATCGCTGTTGAGGATGACGTTGGTGCCGTTCACATCTTCGGAGAGTTGGCCGCCGCGTGTGGCGGAGACGGCCGCGGTGGGGATGGCGGTCCAGCGGGAGAACGCGTCGGCAACGAACGCGTCGGCATCGCCGCCGGCGAGGATGGGGCTCAGATTGCCCTGGTCGGTGTAGTAGGTGATCGCGCCACTCGCCCACGCGATGGGTTGGCCCGCCACACCGGCATTGAAGTAGCTGACGCCCGCCACGTACTGCGGCCCTCCGGCCCTGGCCAGTTCCACGAGCGCGATGAGAAGCATGAGAGCAATCGCCACGACGTACACTACGGCACGCTGCCGCCACCACGGTCTCTCATGGATTTCGTGCTCGATCTCCCAGAGCTGGGTGTCGGGTGGCGCACCCCGGTGCAGGCGACTGTGGTGGAAATGAAATAGGTGTCCCATCGCTTACTCCTCCTTCATCTGGCGAAGGCTGCGCACAAAATCCCGCACCGGAACGCGACCGCGAAGAATGCGAACCGGTTCGGGAAGGATCTGAATGGCTTGCTGCTGTTGCTGGCTGAGAAGAACCATGCCATTGCGGTCGACGGAGAATCGTCCGGCGGCGCCGCCAACGGGGCTGGTGAGCCCGAGTGCGCTGGGGGCATAAAGAAAGAGCATCAGGCGTTCACCTACACGGTAACGCTCGCTGCCGGACCACAATCCGACCCACTCGTGAAAGGTGAAGCGCTGCCCGGCGCGAGCGCCGCGTATGCCCTGTTCCACCTGAAAGGTCACAGCGACGCTGGCCACCTGGTCTGATCCGGCGACACGCACCGGCTGAATAGAAACGACGTGTCCGGAGAAGATGATTCCGGCCTTGCGGGTGACTTGCGGCAATTCCAGCGGCGCGCGTGAGGCAGCGACCGTGCGCGTCTGGGCGCACACGCCAATGGGAAACAGCGACAAAACTACGAGCAGGCACCAAAAGAGACACCGATGCATATGCATCTGCCTCCGAAATTGATATCCGCTCGGAAGAAAGCCGGGAA
Organism: Acidobacteriaceae bacterium; assembly: GCA_035938355.1. GTDB lineage: Bacteria > Acidobacteriota > Terriglobia > Terriglobales > Acidobacteriaceae > KBS-83. The sequence continues at coordinate 555 of DASZGZ010000310.1, read as the reverse complement.
ACGAATGAATCCTACGCGGTGTGCGCGGTGCAAGCGGTGTCCGCTGTCACAGTGGGGCGTGATACGGAAAGTTTCAAGGTTTCAGGGTTTCAAAGTTTCGAGGACGAGATTCAAAATGTCGGCGACCCGGATTCTTGCGGTCTTTGAAACGATGAAACTCTGAAACTTGCCTCAGGTTCTTGCTACATGGCCCTCTGCCGAGAGGTGCGCACCAGTCAGAAGCAGTAGGCCAGAGAGGAATGCCCAGAACATCAAAGTCACCGAGAGCGAGAATGGTCCGTAAACTTCAGCGAAGTTCAAGTAAGGGAGGGCCAGGATATAGGCGTACTTCAAGGCTTCGAAAAGCAGGCCCATGACGATCGACGTCGGCAGCACGGCGCGAGCGGGAACCTTGCCGTTGGGCAAGACCCAATAGATCAAAAAGAAAATGGCGATGCTGGCGCAGATCGCGCACACCTTCATTACCAGGAATCCGACGACGCGAACAATAAACGTACCGTGCCCGCGCAGCAGAAATTCCATCAGTGCGACGTTACCTGCCGTCATCCCGATGGA
>DASZGZ010000309.1:0-2295 GCA_035938355.1 Acidobacteriaceae bacterium | reverse complement strand
TGGGACGATCTGCTCACCGCCGCCGTGTCCCGCGGCCTTGACGAATCCCACGCTCCGCTGTCGCTCAAAAACTGGCGCTATGGCGACGTGCACACCATCGCGCTCTCGCACCCGCTCTATGGCATGATTCCCTTCTTCGGCTGGACCGGCATCCCCGCGAGCCCGCAGTCCGGTGACACCACCACCGTAAAGCAGGTAGGCCGCGCCTTTGGCCCGTCGCAGCGCTTCACCATGGATTGGAGCGACGTCGATGCTTCGACGGAAAACATCGTCATGGGCCAATCCGGCGACCCCGTCAGCCCCTACTATCGCGACCAGTGGCCCGCCTGGTATGGCGCCACCACCTTCGCGTTCCCCTTCACACCCGCCGCCGTCAATCGAGTGACAGAACACACGCTGCGGCTTATGCCGTGAAGATCAGCTCCAGCGGATTTTCGGCCTTGAGAACACGGCCACCACTTTCGCTTGCAGCCTTACTGCTGACCACACTTGCTGCGACGGCGTTGTTGTTCGCGCGAGGCCCTTCCTGCGGCCATGACTTCGATTTCCATCTCGTCTCCTGGCTCGAAGTAGCGCGCGCCTGGCACAGCGGTCTCCTCTATCCGCACTGGGCTGCGTCGGCAAACTTCGGCGCCGGCGAGCCGCGGTTTGTCTTTTACCCGCCCGTTTCGTGGATGCTCGGCGCGGCGCTCGGCAGCATCGCCGGCTGGTATGCCGCGCCCTGGCTCTTTACCGCCATCTGCCTCTTCTGCTCAGGACTCGCGATGCGCCATCTCGCGCGGCAATGGCTTACGCCGCTCGCATCTACCGTCGCCGGTTGCCTTTATATCGCGAATCCCTACATGCTCTTCGTCGCGTATGAGCGCACCGCATACGGCGAGTTGATGGCCGCGGCACTCATTCCCCTTCTGCTCTGCTTTGCAGGACGTCCACTGCCTCCCGTCGCCGCGTTGGCTGCCACGCTGGCCGGCATCTGGCTCATGAACGCACCTTCCGCAGTGATGGCCTGCTATGCACTGCTATGGATCGCGCTGCTCCGTCTCGGGTGGGACCGCAATTGGCACGCGCCGTTGCGCATCGCCGTCGCTACAGTGATTGGCCTGCTGCTCGCGGCCTTCTACCTCATCCCCGCTGCATTCCAGGAGCGCTGGGTGGAGATTACGCGCGCCATCGGCCCCGACATGCGGTTTGAGGACAGCTTCCTCTTCCACCACAGCGGTGAACCCTATCACGATGCCGTCCTCCACACCGCGTCCATCCTCGCGTGCATCCTGGTTGCCTTCGCTCTCGCATCCATTCCGCTTTGGCGCGATGCCCTGCGCTCTCGCCCGCTGCTCTGGCTCGCATCCTTCGTCCCGTTGGTCCTGCTGCTGCTCGTACCCGTCAGCACGCCGCTATGGCAACATGCACCGCAACTCGCATACATGCAGTTTCCCTGGCGATGGCTTCTTATACTCGCACCGGTCGTCGCACTCTTTGTCGCGGGAGGGATCGCGCACCGGATGCGCGCATCATGGCTAGTCGCGACGGCGGCGATTTTATGTGCTGCATCGATCGTCGCCTTTACCCGCTCCTTCCACCAATACTGCGACGAGGAAGACAACGTCTCTGCCCAGCTCACTCTCATGCAGGACGAATCCGGCCAGGAAGGCACCGACGAATACACCCCGCACAATGTCGACAATGCCGAGGTCGATCAGGACCTGCCGGAGCTGCGTGTCCTCGTGAGTCCAGGTGCCGAGGAGCCGGACAGCGGCAAGGTGCAGAACCCCGAATATCAGCCCGATCCCACGGCCGAGCGCCATGCAACCATAACTGTGACAACCTGGTCGCCGGAACAACGCGTTGTGCTCTTGAACACCCCGGCCCCCGGTTATGCGGTCCTCCGACTGATGGACTACCCGGCATGGACTGTCCGCCGCAATGGTTCCGGTGTGACCGCGCGACCGAGGCGCGACGACGGCCTGCTCACCATACCCGTGCCGCAGGGCCGGTCGCAGATCGAAATCCGCTGGCGCACCACTCCCGATGTCTGGATTGGCCGCGCAGCATCGTTGCTCGGTCTCTGCATCTTTGGTTTCGTCTGCTATCGCGAGCGGCGCGCCCGCGCCATCGTCACGCCTTAAGCTGCGCCTCGGCCGCTGCGTAGGTCTTGCGGATGCCCTCCGCCAGCCCTGTCTTCGCGCGCCAGCCCAGCGCATGCATGCGCGACACGTCCAGCAGCTTCCGGGGTGTGCCATCCGGCTTCGTCGTGTCGAAGCGCAGCTCACCTGGAAAGCCCAGTTCGGCCGCCAC
>DASZGZ010000308.1:0-31020 GCA_035938355.1 Acidobacteriaceae bacterium | reverse complement strand
CTAGCGAATACTTGTTGCGACGCCGCTTATCTGCGCGCGCCGGACGCCTTCTTCCGCACCTTTCCAGCAACCTTCGCCGACTCGGTCTGACCGCCGGTCGTCGAGGCCCGCATCACCAGCGCAGGTTCTAGGATCACCTTCGAGGGTGCCGGCCACTCGCGCCCTTCGATCATTTCCAGCAGAATCTCGCCCGCCCGCTGGCCGATCAGGTGACTCCGCTGGTCGATGCTGGTCAAGGGCACGCGCAGCCACTCGCTGTAGTTCAGGTTGCCGCAGCCCACCAGCGCGACGTCCTCCGGGATGCGTAGTCCCGCATCCAGAATCACGTTCATCGCGCCGATGGCGATCGGATCGTTGTGGCAGAAGACGGCGTCCGGCCGCGGCTTCCTTTCGAGGAGCTGCCGCATCGCCTCCGATCCCTGCCGCTGGCTGTCTGTATCGACGAAATCGCGGCTCAGGATGTAATCCTCCCGAACCGGCAGCTTGTGTGCGCGTAGCGCTTCCAGGTAGCCCTCTTTGCGGCGGACGCCCGTGCTGTTCTCGCGGCCACTGATGTGCGCAATGTGCTTCCGCCCCATCTCAATCAGGTGCGTCGTGGCCATGCGTCCGGCGGCAACGTCGTCGATGCCGACAAAATCAGCTTCCAGGTCATCGAAAATCCGATCGATCAGCACAAACGGCTGCGACTCGCTCTGCATGCGACGGAACAGTTGCGTGTCCTTGCCTGAGGAGGCGATCACCAGCGCATCCAGCCGCCGCGCCAGCAGATGGCGGATCTCACGCGCTTCGAGCGCCGGATCCTCCTCGGACGAAGAGACGATCAGCGAGTAGCCCTTGTCCACGATCGTCTTCGAGAGCGCCTTTGCGATCTCCGCAAAGAAGGGATGGATCAGTCCCGGCACAATCAGACCGATCAGATAGCTGCGCCCAGTGACCAGGCTGCGCGCCAGGATATTCGGCTCATAGTCCAGCTCTTTCACGCGTTGCAGCACACGCTTGCGCGTCTCCTCGCCGATATCGGGGTGGTCGCGGAGCACCTTGGAGACCGTGACCACCGAGAGACCTAAGTCTCGGGCGATGTCTTTCATGCGGATCGTCATACGCTGGACTATATCGTGTTGCTGAACTCCATTTGTCTCGCGGCGCTGCCCGCCGCGGCTGCGTTCCATCATTGCATAATTCGTCCCGGCTAAAGCGTTTACTGTAACGAAGAATAAGCTTAAGCTGGGAGCCGAAAACAGAGAGGCCCGGACGTTGTCGCAGAAGCAATCACTCAGCAGGTTTTCGATCGGCATGGGAGACCGCTTTGCCCATCAGGCACGCGCCCAGCTGCGAGCCTGTGCCCAGGCGGCCGATGCCGGAGTCCTTGTTTTGCCGGTGTGGAACAAATCCAATCGCGAGCACACCATCATCGGCTCCGAGCCTGCGGAGACGCGCGCCGCTGCCGACACCGCAGTCAATGATCTCCACTGGCCGCACCCTTACTTCTGCGATGCCGACCACATCAATCTGCACACCGTCGATCGCTTCCTCGACCCCTGCGACTTCTTCACCATCGACGTTGCGGATCAGATTGGCGCCGCCGCATCGCAGCCCGACTTCGAAAGCTTCCTGCGCCGGCACGCTGGCCTCGTCGGCGCCACAGAGCTGCCCGGACTCCCCGAGCCATTGCAGATCACGCAGGAGGATCTGGAGCGCGTCGGCCGGAAGTACCTGGCAGCCGCTCTGCGCGCGGCAGAAAATTACCGTTACATCGAGCGCGCGAAGGGCGTCGAACACTTTCTCACCGAGGTCTCGATGGACGAGACCGACACCCCGCAGTCGCCCGCTGAGCTGCTGTTGATCCTCGCCGCACTCGCCGACGCCCAGGTACCGCTCTCGACCATCGCGCCAAAGTTCACCGGCCGCTTCAACAAGGGTGTCGACTACGTCGGCGACCCTCGCGTCTTCGCGCGCGAACTGGAGCAGGACATGGCCGTCGTCCGCCATGCCATCGCCGCATTCGGACTTCCCGCCGAACTCAAGCTGAGCCTGCACTCTGGCAGCGATAAGTTCTCCATCTACGGCGCAGTCCACGACGCCATGATGAAGATGAACACCGGCCTCCACCTGAAGACCGCCGGCACCACCTGGCTCGAGGAGGTGATCGGCCTCGCTGAATCGGATGGCGACGCCCTCGCGCTGGTAAAGGAAATCTACTCGGACGCCTTCGCCCATCGCGAAGAGCTCTGCGCACCCTATGCTGCCGTGATCGATATCCATATCGCATCGTTGCCCGCCCCCGACGAAGCACAGCGATGGACGGCGGAGCAGTGGGTCGGCGCGCTGCGACACGATCCGCACTCGCCGTTGTACAACAGCAGCCTGCGACAGCTGATGCATGTCGCCTTCAAAATCGCGGCGAAGATAGGCCCGCGGTACATCAACATGCTGGAGGAGCACGAAGCACAGGTAGCAGAGAACGTGACCCGCAATCTCTTCGAGCGGCACATCCGCCCCGTTTTCCTTGGCGTCTCAGCAACCGGGACTCGCGCCGTGAACGCGGCAGAAGCCCTGGTCACGGAGAGGCATAGACGAGCATGCTAGCGTCCAACATCGCGATCCAGAATGAAGGCCATGGTGAGCCCCTGGTGGCGCCGGGGTATCTGCTGCAGTTCAGTTTGGTCACATCGCTCTTCTTCATGTGGGGCGTGCCCAACAACCTGAACGATGTGTTGATCCGCCAGTTCATGAAGAGCTTCGCGCTCAGCCGCGTCGAAGCTGGCCTGATACAGTCGGCCTTCTATCTCGGGTACTTCTTCCTCGCCATCCCGGCCGCACTCATCATGCGCCGCACGGGTTACAAGACCGGGCTCATCACCGGCCTTCTCCTCTTCGCCACCGGTGCTGCGCTCTTTTGGCCCGCGGCCATCGTCGGGAAGTACTGGTTCTTCCTCGCCGCGCTCTTTGTCATCGCCTCAGGTCTCTCATTTCTCGAGACGGCGTCCAACCCCTTCATCACCCAGATGGGCTCTCCCGCCACCGCTGCGCGGCGCCTCAACTTCTCCCAGGCCTTCAATCCCCTGGGAGCCATTACCGGCGTCCTTGCGGGGACCGTCTTCATCTTCTCCGGCGTCGAGCTCAACGCCACTCAGATCGCCGCCCAAAAAGCGGCCGGCACCTACACCGCGTACCTGCAGCAGGAGACGATGCGCGTCGTCGCGCCCTATCTTGCGCTCGCTCTCATCGCGCTCACTCTCGCTGTCATTTTCATGCGCACCCGCTTTCCCGAGGTCGCCGCCGAATCCGATGAGCCCCGAGACGAGTCTGGATCGCAGGCGGACCACGGCGGCATCCTCGCACTCTTGCGCCGCCCGCACTTTGTCGCGGCTGTCTTTGCGCAGTTTCTCTACGTCGGAGCACAGGTCGGCACCTGGAGCTACTTCATCCAGTATGTGCAGGAGTACACGCATCAGCCGGAGAAGCGCGCCGGGCTGTTCCTGACCGGAACGCTCGTCGCATTCGCCGTTGGCCGCTTCTCGGCGGCATACCTGCTGAAGAATCTCGCAGCCGCAAAGCTGATGACCGTCTATGCGGTCATCAACTCAGTACTGCTGGCAATCGCCGTCGTGCGGCCGGGATGGGTCGGCATGTGGGCCGTCTTTCTCACCAGCTTCTTCATGTCCATCATGTTTCCCACCATCTTTGCGCTCGGGCTCGAAGGGCTCGGCCCGCTGGTAAAGCTGGGCGGCTCGCTGCTGGTGATGGCGATCGTTGGCGGCGCCACGCTGACTCCGATCATGGGCTGGATCTCGCAGCATAGCTCCGGAATTGCGGATGCCTACTCGGTGCCACTCTTCAGTTACGTCGTCATCGCACTCTTCAGCTGGTACCACATGCGGCAAAGTGTCACACGCTCCGCGGCACATTGAAATCAGGAAGGACAGATCAGGAATGAACCGGATACCAACGAGACAGGCAATCACGATGCTGGCCGCGGCAGGACTGGCGATCGCGAGCGCCCAAAACATGAGCGCCCAGAGTACGGCCGTTCAGACGGCGCACTATGACCCGACCCTCGAGTCGCTCAACCAGCATCCGCTCCCGCAGTGGTATGCCGACGCGAAGCTCGGCATCTTCATCCATTGGGGGCTCTACTCCGTACCAGGATGGGCTGAGGTCAATCGCCCCAAGGTGGTTCCGAAAGAGGACGAGGCCAAGTGGAACGCTTATGCCGAGTGGTACTACAACACCATGCGCATCCCCGGCTCGCCAACCCAGTCCTACCATCGCGAGCACTATGGCGCAGACTTCGGCTACTACGACTTCGCGCCCATCTTCGATCGGGAATCAAAAAAGTGGGATCCAGCCGTGATGGCGCAAGCCTTCAAAGACGCCGGCGCGCGGTACGTCGTGCTCACCAGCAAGCACCATGAGGGCTTCACGCTGTGGCCCAGCAAGGTGGTCAACGTAAACCAACAGCATCTGCAGGCCCAACGCGACATCGTCGGCGAGTTGACCGAAGCCGTCGAACACGACGGCATGAAGATGGGCCTCTACTACTCCGGCGGCTACGACTGGACCTTCAACCGCGGCCCCATCATCGGCGGCAAAGACTGGGAGACCGTCAAGCCAGAAACCATCGCATACGGACAATACGCCTTCGACCAGATCGAAGAACTGATTGCGAAGTATCACCCTGCCGTCCTGTGGGACGACATCGATTGGCCAAAGACCGGCAAGCCGCTCCAGGTAATGGCCGACTACTACAACGCCATTCCTGATGGCGTGGTCGATGACCGCTTCGGCGTCAAGCACTCCGACTTCCAGTCGCCTGAGTACGAGAAGCGCAGCCAAATCAGCAAGGTGAAGTGGGAGGAGTGCCGCGGGCTCGGCCGCTCTTTCGGTTACAACCGCGCCGAAGGTGAGAAGGAAACCATCGCGCCCGATGAGCTGATCTATCTGCTCGTCGACATCGTGAGCAAGAACGGCAACCTGCTGCTCGACGTTGGGCCGGAGGCTGACGGCACCATCCCGCCCATCCAAATGGACCGCCTGAAGTCCCTCGGTGCATGGCTCCATCAGAACGGCGAGGCTATCTATGGAACTCAGCCGTGGTCCCGCGCCGAAGGCGAAACCGACCAGAACATCCCCGTCCGCTTCACGCAGAAGGGCGGCAAACTCTACGCCACCCTCATGGGCTCGCCAAAGGGCGGCACCATCCTGCTGCGTGGTGTACAGCCGGCCAGTGGGTCCCAGGTGGATCTGTTGGGCGACGCAAAGCCGCTCACTTGGACGCAGAAAGGTGCGGATCTGGAGGTAAGCCTCCCGTCGGCGTTGCCCGGAAAATACGCCTACGTTCTGCGCATGGAACCTGCATCGTGAGTTCAGGCAATTCATCGAGCGCGCTCCGTGCTGCGCCACTGCCGATTGTGCTGGTGGGCGCCGGCGGCATCGTGCGCAACGCTCACCTGCCCGCGTATCGCAAAGGCGGTCTGCCGGTTGCGGCCATCGTCGATCGTGAGCACGAGCGCGCGCAGGAGGTGGCCGCCGAGTGGAGCATCGCCATCAGCGGAGCGACGCTTCCATCGGTGCTCGCGCAGTTGCAAGGCCCTCACATCTTTGATGTCGCAGTGCCCGCAGCCGCGGTGCTCGAAGTCCTGCGCACCATTCCCCACGGCGCCACCGTCCTCATCCAGAAGCCGCTCGGCGGAACATTGGCTGAAGCGGAGGCCATCGTCGCGCTCTGTCGCGATCGCAACCTCCACGCCGCGGTGAACTTCCAGTTGCGCTGGGCGCCGAACATGCTGGCCGCGCGCGCCATCACTGACGCGGGCGCGCTGGGTACGCTGCACGACATCGAGGTCCAGGTCAGCACTCATACTCCCTGGGAGCTGTGGAGTTTTCTGAAGACCGCACCGCGTCTGGAGATCGTCTACCACAGCATTCACTACGTCGACCTGGTTCGCTCCTGGCTCGGCAACCCGCAGCGCGTCTACGCGCGTACGGTGCGCAACCCGCGCACGCCCGACCTCGTCGCCACCAGGAGCGTCATCGTGATGGACTACGACGAGTGGACGCGCGTCTTCATCGCGACCAATCACGGCCTCGACGTGCCGTACCCTGCACTCCAGCACAGCTATGTTCAGTGGGAGGGAACTGCAGGTGTGATGCGCGCACAGATGGGCGTGAACCTCGATTATCCGAAGGGCCGCGGCGATACGCTCGAGTTCTACCCGCGCGAGCCTCATCCCCAATTCGCCGCCGGTCCTCAGGCCATCCAGGGCGAGTGGTTTCCCGATGCCTTTCTCGGCTCGATGCTCTCCGTCCAACGCTTCGCCCTGGGCGAGGTCAGCACCATGCCAACGGGCGTAGAAGACGCACTGGACACGATGCGCGTGGTGGAGGCGGCGTATCTCTCCTCAGAGCGCGGTGGCGAGCCGCTACCGCTCACTGAATTGAAAACAGCAAAATGAACCGCATGGAGACATAAGGTGTTTGATCTGACGGGCAAAGTAGCACTGATTACTGGAGGGGCCAGCGGCATCGGCGCCGCCACTGCCAGGCGGCTGACCGCGGCCGGCGCAAGCGTTATTGTTGCCGACCTCAACGAGGCCGCAGCGAAGGCGCTGGCCGCCGAATTGCCGGAGGCGAAGGGCGTCGCGATGGACGTGACCAGCGCCGCGTCGATCGCTGCAGTCATGCAGGGACTGCATCAACTCGACATCCTGGTGAACTGCGCCGGTATCGGGCTGGTGGGCACCATCGCGCAGACAGAAGAGGCGGATTACCACCGCCTCATGACGGTGAATGTCACCTCGGTCTTCCTCGTCACCAAAGCCGCTCTGCCGCTGCTGCTGGCAGTGCGCGGGTCGATCGTCAACATTGGCTCGGTGGCGGGTCTGATCGGTGTCAAACAGCGCTTCGCCTATTGCGCCAGCAAAGGAGCGGTCATCGCCATGACGAAGCAACTCGCCGTCGAATATCCGAAGGAGCTGCGAGTGAACTGCATAGCGCCTGGCACCGTCCAGTCACCCTTCGTTGAGGGCTACCTGCAGAAGTACCATGCGCATGAGATAGAAAAGATGCGGGTGGAGCTGGCCGCACGGCAACCCGTGGGACGTCTCGGCACGCCGGAGGAGATCGCCGCCACGGTGCATTACATCTGTTCTCCGGAAGCAGACTTTATGACGGGCTCTGTCGTGACCATCGATGGTGGCTGGAGCGCTGCGTAGCGGTAAAGACCGCCGCGCAGCGACAAAGAAAAGAAGGAGCCTGACGCACTTGATCGATCCCATCATCACCCACGTTGAGGTGCTGGACCTGCGCTTTCCTACCTCCCGGGAAAGCATCGGCTCCGACGCGGTCAACAAGAATCCCGACTACTCGGCGGCGTACTGCATCCTGCACACGGACACCGAGCTCAAAGGCTACGGCCTCACCTTCACTCTGGGCCGCGGCAATGAGCTCTGCGTAGGCGCCGCTAGGTATCTCGCGCACTTCGTCGAGAACCGCCGTCTCAGCGCTATTACCGACGATCTCCGGACGTTCTCCCGCCAGCTTACCGATGACAGCCAGTTCCGCTGGCTGGGGCCGGAAAAGGGCGTAACGCATCTCGCTGCCGCTGCGCTCATCAACTCTGTGTGGGACCTCTACGCCCGCCAGCAGAACAAGCCACTGTGGCGGTTGCTTGCCGATATGACGCCCGAACAGATCGTGCGGCTCGTCGACTTCCGTTACATCGACGATGCCATCACCGAGCAGGAGGCGGTCGCCCTGCTGAAGACGCAGCGCGCGGGCAGGGAAGCGCGCATCGCCGATCTCGAGCGCACCGGCTATCCCGCCTACACCACATCGGTTGGCTGGTTCGGCTTCTCCGATGAGAAGGTGCGCTCCTTATGCCACGAGGCCCTCGCCGAAGGCTGGCGATACTTCAAGCTGAAGGTTGGCGGCGAGCCCGGGGACGATCTGCGTCGCGCCGCCCTCGTCCGCGATGAAATCGGCAGCACCAACAAGCTCATGATGGACGCCAATCAACGCTGGGGTGTCAGGGAAGCGATCGATCGCACGTGCGAACTCGCAGCGTTCAATCCCTGGTGGATGGAGGAGCCGACCAGCCCGGACGACATCCTGGGCCATGCCCGCATCCGGCGCGAGAGCGGCGTGCGCATCGCAACCGGCGAACACTGCCAGAACCGCGTCATGTTCAAACAGTTGCTGCAGGCCGGAGCCATCGATGTATGCCAGATCGACAGCTGCCGCCTCGCAGGAGTCAACGAAAACATCGCCGTGCTGCTGATGGCGGCAAAGTTCGGTGTCCCTGTGTGTCCGCATGCCGGCGGCGTAGGATTGTGCGAGTACGTGCAGCACCTCTCGGCATTCGACTACATCGCCGTCTCGGGCTCGCTCGAAGATCGTGTCACCGAATATGTAGACCACCTGCACGAGCACTTTGTCGATCCGGTGCACATTCGCAATGCGCACTACGTGCTTCCCACTCAGCCCGGCTACAGCGCGGAGATGTATCCGCAGACGCTCAAGGACTACAGTTTTCCTGACGGAAAAGTTTGGAGAGATCTACTGTGAAACTGATCACATTTCGCCGCAGCACGGGCGCAGCCCCCGAGCCAGGCGTGCTTCAGAAGAATGCCGTCTACCCTCTCACGCCGCTCGGCTACGCGGATGCGGAGAGCTTCATCGCCGCGGGCGAGAAGGCGCTCGCATCGACCAAGGCTATGACCTCCCAGTCGGCCTCCGTGCCTCTCTCGAGCGTCCAGTTGCTCTCGCCGCTCCTTCATCCTCAGCGCATCTTCTGCGTTGGCTTGAACTACCAGGACCACGCGACTGAGTCGAAGATGGCAGTGCAGGCCGTGCCCACTATCTTCATGAAGCTGCCATCCGCCATCACCGGCCCCGACAGCGACATCGTGCTGCCGGACAACAGCACCCAGCCGGATTACGAAGCAGAGCTCGCCGTCGTCATCGGTCGCAGCGCCCGCAACGTGACGCGCGACAACTGGCGTCAGTATGTATTCGGCTACACCATCCTGAATGACGTCAGCGCGCGTGATGTCCAGCTGGCAACCTCGCAGTGGACGCTGGGCAAAAGCTTCCCGACTTTTTGTCCCATCGGCCCCTGCGTCGTCACCGCCGATGAACTGAAAGACCCGCACAGCCTTGACGTGCGTCTCACCATCGATGGCGAAACCATGCAGCACGCAAATACGCGCGATCTGATCTTCGATATTCCCGCCGTGCTCGGCTACATCTCTACCATCGTCCCGCTTGAGCCGGGAGACATCGTCAGCACGGGCACGCCGCAAGGTGTCGGCCTCGGCCGCACGCCGCCGCGTTGGATGCGGCCGGGAGAAGAGGTTGTCATCGAGATCAGCGGTATCGGGCGGCTCGTAAACAAAACCGTGGCGACGCGGCCCGCCTAGAACGCTCTGCGTTTACTTCTGCGGGAATGGCTCAGCCTTCATTGAGCCATCTCGCTGCTTCAGCAGGATCTGAACCTTGCCCTCGGCGGCATCCAGCTCCTCTTTGCATACCGCGGAGAGGTGAATGCCTTCTTCAAAGAGCTTGATCGAATCTTCCAGCGGCAGATCGCCCTTTTCGAGTTGACCCACGATGGTTTCCAGCTGCTTGAGCGATTCTTCGAACTTGGCCATAACTGGCTCTAGTGTAAGCCTTGTCCCGGTGGCAGCGTAAAGAAGTGGTCGATCAGATAGTCGCGAACTTCGATGTTGAAGTGTCGCGTATTCTGCGCTGCATCCTCGGCGTCCGTGTTGTAGACCGCAAGATAGCCGCGCCGCGCCACGGGATCGAAGTTCATCTGGCTTCGAAAGCCGTTCTGCCACCCCGGATGGCCAATCAATCGCACGCCGTGATCGGTGTGAACAAAGAAGCTTGCCGCCACCTCGTCCTTCGCGCCCGATCGTGACGGGAAGTCATCATCGGGCGTCACCGGCAGGATCGGTCGCCACATCTCTTCGAGCGAGCTCCGCTTCAGGATCCGGTCGTACTCTGCCTGTCGTTGCGGATCGCCGATCAGAAAGTTCAGGTAGCGCACCATGTCTGGCAGCGGCGCGTTCAGCCCGCCGTTGGAACGTGTAATGCCGGTGTCAAAGTCGAATTCATCTTCCGTCAGCTTGCCGTCTTTTCGGTCCCAGCTGTGCGAGCGGTAGGGAAGCAGCGTCGCCGGGCTGCGGTCGTAATAGCTGTGCGTCATGCTCAGCGGACCCAGCACGTTCTTCAGCATGTAGACCTCAAAGTTGTCGCCGCTCAGCCGCTCGATGATCTCGCCCAGAAACACCACCGCCAGGTTGGAGTAGCGGTAGCGCGACCCCGGCGGAAAATCGATGCTGGTGTACGGCAGCATCGCGACGATCTGCGACCACTGCGTCGGTTCGTAAGGCTCCCACGGCCCCACATGCCACGGCCACGTCGCGTCGCGAAAGCCGTTGGAGTGCGACATCGCCTCGCGGATCGTGATCGCCGACACCGGCCCATAAGGATCATGGACCACACTCAGCTCGGGAATGTACTTCACCAGCGGATCATCGAGCGACAGCAGCCCGCGGTCGCGCAATTGCATGATCGCGATGCCGGTCAGCGTCTTCGTCACCGACGCCCAGTGATAGGTGGTGTTTTCGTCCACCGGCTGCGGAGGTGCCAACCGCTGTTCCCCATACATCTCGTTCAACACCACACGCCCACCATCAACCAGCACCAGCGTGCTACCGACAATGCCATTGCGCTCGAGCCCGGCGCGATAGAAAGCGCGTATCGCCGCCGTGTTCGCCTCGGTGATCTCAGTTGTAGAAGTGTTCGTACCGGCCGCCTTCGCGGATTGCCCCTGCGCTCGGCTCACGTGCGGCGCGGAAAAAACAGCAAGACTGACAGCCATCAGCAATGGCGCAAGGCGCATCGGCAAACCTCGGTAGCAGGAGTAGCGGAATTCTATCCTGCTCCCGCGCCGACATCACCTCGCGGGCCGCTTCAGGAAACCTGCAGCGATTCGTCCGACGCGGGCAGCACCTGCCGAACAATGTCTACAGCAAGCGCATAGCGCCCAAACGGCGCACTCACCTGGACCCCCTGCACCATCGGGCGCGCTGCGGTCAGCATCTCCTGCGCAATGCGGATGCCCTCAGCGCGCGCCGCCTCCGGCGTCTCTGTCACGGCCATGCGCGCCATAATCTCGTCCGGCATCGAGACGCGCAGATCGTTCTTCATGAACTCGGCATTGCGCAGACTCGTCAGCGGCCAGATGCCGGCGATCACCGGAATGCGGAACTCCTCGATGCGGCGCAGGAAGACCTCCAGAAGCCGCAGATCGAAGACCGGCTGCGTGATCGCATACTCCGCGCCCGCCTCCACCTTGTAGGCGAAGCGGCGAATCTCGTTATCGATGTCCGGCACTCCGGGGTTTGCGGCGACGCCCAGCGTGAAGCCGGTCGAAGCTCCAATCGGATTGCCGCCAATATCCAGTCCGTGGTTCAGCCGGTTCACCACATTCACCAGCCCAATCGCGTCCACATCAAACACCGCGGTCGCATCGGGATAGTTCCCCAGCTTTGGCGGATCGCCGGTCAGGCACAGAATGTTGCGCAGTCCCAGTGACGAGGCGCCCAGCAGGTCGGATTGGATCGATAGCAGGTTGCGGTCGCGGCAGGTGTAGTGCAGCACCGTCTCGATGCCCGTCTGCTGCTGGATCTGCAGGCACAGGCTCTGTGCGCTCATGCGTGCAGATGCCCGCGGCGAGTCGGGAATGTTGATGGCGTGAATGCCGGTCGATGCCAGCAGCCGCGCGCCTGCGATCTCCTTCGTGCAGTCGATCCCGCGCGGCGGCACAATCTCCACCAGCGTGATGAACTCTCCCGCCGCCACCAGGCTGCCGATCTTCGAGCGCTCGGCCAGCGGCGCAGGCGGCGTCTCCGTGACGATCGGTGTGCCCGCTTTTCTCGGAGCCGCTGTCTGCTGCGCATCCATCGCCCGTATCGCTGACTTCATCGCGCGTATGTGGTTGGGCGTCGTTCCGCAACAGCCGCCGACAAACTGCACTCCCGCGCGCACAAACTTGCGCGCGAAGCTCGCCATGTACTCCGGCGAGCACAGATAGATATTGCGGCCGTCCACATTGCGCGGCATGCCGGCGTTGGGCATCGCGACCAGCGGAAGATCGGTAGCCGCGCGCATCCGTTCAATCGCCGTCAGCACTGTGGCCGGTCCGGTAGAGCAGTTGCAGCCGATAGCGTCCGCCCCGGCAGCGGTCAGCCGCGCTGCCGCCACATCCGCTGGCGTGCCGTCCAGGCAGTTCGCATCTTCGTCCACCGTCACCATCGCCATCAGCGGAACCTCGGGCGCGATTCGCTTGGCCGCGTGAATGGCCTGCTCCGCCTCATTGATGGCGGGCATCGTCTCCACCACCAGCAGGTCGACCCCTACCCCCGGTCCTCCGGCCACCAGCCCTTCAATCTGGTCCGCGAAGGCGTCCTGTGCCTCTTCGAGCGAGACCTTTCCCAGCGGCTCCAGGTGGATGCCAAGCGGACCGACCGAGCCGGCCACGAAAGCGCTCCCCGCCTGCTTGTCCGCGAGCTGCGCCACGGCCTCGCGCGCCAGCCGCGCCCCCGCCTGGTTGATGGCGCGGCTCTGGTCCTGCAGGCCAAAGCGATGCAGCCGGAAGCTGTTTGCTCCGAAGGTGTTGGTTTCGATGATCTCCGCGCCGGCCTGCAGGTACTCCTCATGCACCGAGCGGACAAGCTCCGGCTGCGTCAGGTTCAACTCGTCGAAGCACTTATTCAGAAACACGCCTCGCCCATAGAGCGCAGTGCCCATGGCCCCGTCACACAGGACCGTTCGATTGCCGAAGAGTGTCGACAGCAGAGACATCTTCTTATGCTAGTGCATTTTCGTTGTCATAACACATGCTCTCCGTGGTTCTGCGTCGGCCGCGGGAGCCTCTTCTGGCCGAAAGTGATCTGCGCCCTCCGGCGCAACCGGAACCCACCCGGGTACGACGAGGCAGCAGCATCAAACCCTTTGCTATACTTCAGTTTCCCGAACGCAACTGTCGTTTTGAAGGTTGAGGTCCGAAGCATTTTGAAGAAGAGAAGTCGCCTGTCCCTGGCCGTTGCTGCGTTCGTCGCTGTCGCGGTTTCGTTCACCCTCCTCGGCTGCGGAAAGAACTTCTACTTCGCGGGCCGCACTCTTCCGCCCAGCGGCGTTCTGCAGCGTGTCCTGGTCGCCGTGGACAATCCCGTGGGCAGCCTGCAGTTCATGGATGCCTTCTACGACATCCGTCATCCCTTCAACAACCCCAATGGGCAGTTTTCCATCAGCGGCTTTACCGGTCAGAATCCGGTGACCATCCAGAACCTGCCGGAGGAGCAGACCGGCCTGGTCTACTCCTCCGGCGACGGCAGCCTCGCGTCCGTCAGCTATGCGCAGGAAAAGCAAAACACCACCGTGATCTCCGGCGGCACCATTGCCACCAGCATGTTCGGCTCTCACAAGCAGGACTACTTTGTTGCGGCAGACCAGAATTCACACGCGATGATGGTCTTCGATGTCGCCTTGGGCAGCCAGTTGCTGATGAACGTGCCCAACATCTATCGGGTCTCCGTGAGTCCCAACGCCACCCTCGTGCTTGGGTTCGTGCAGAACAGCAACGATGTCTTCAGTCTCTTCAAGCTGACCTCCGCGCAGCAGACTCAGTACTCCACTCCCGCCCAGTGGCAGGGTGTCTTCCAGGACTGCGAACCGCAGACACTGCCCAAGTACTGTGTCACCAAGGTGGCTGACCCCAACAGCGAATTTGACCGGCCCGGCAAGGCCATCTTCTCCGCCGATGGGCAAAGCATCTACGTTCTCAACTGCGGGCAGGAGTGCGGCGGCACGCAGGCCGGCATCGTCACCATCCCCGTCTCCGCATCGGTTCTGAATGCAAATCCCGCAGGGCCGGCGGGACTCAACCTGCAGGCGGGTCCGGTTCTGCACGTGCCCGGCGGCGCCACCAACGCCCTCCAGGACGCCTCTACCTTGTATGTCGCCGGTCAGCAGTTGCAACCCGACGGATTGCTTGCCGGTTCCCTCAGCGTCGTGAACCTTGCCAACTATACCGTTGCGGCTCAGTACGCCATCAGCGACGGCACGCACAACAAGATGAGCTTCGCCGATGACAACACCTTGTGGATCGGCTCGCAGCGGTGCCAGAACGGCGAACGCTTTGCCAAAAACAACGCCGGCCAGAATGTGCAGTTCGGCTGTCTGACCCTGTTCAACCGCTCGACAAACGCGGTGACGGTCGACCGTTACATCGGCGACCTCACCGGTATCGCCGACGTGGAGGGTCTGCACAAGATTTATGTGGGTGAGGGCGGACAGGTGCACATCTACCGCACCACGGACTTCGGCGAGTTGGACAACTCAAGCGTCACCGTTACCGGCACAGTCTCCGACGTCGCTTACATGGACGGCTCGTCGGACGCCAACAACACCACCTACTAGAGCGCTCTGCCGGCTGAGGCGGGTACGATGACGACGGCTTCAACCGCAAACAGCGTCGTAGACATCCTCGCCATCGCCGCCCATCGTGACGATGTGGAGCAGACCTGCGGTGGCACGCTCCTCAAAATGCGCTCCCTCGGGCTCGAAACTGGGATCCTCGACCTAACGCAGGGCGAAGCTGGCACACGCGGCTCAGCCGCGGAGCGCGCCGTCGAGGCCCGCGCCGCTGCACGCATCCTCAAAGTGCGCTGGCGTCAGGCGCTCGATCTGCCCGACGGTCGCGTTGAAAACACGTGGGAGAACCGCCTGAAGATCGTCGGCGTGCTGCGTGAGCTGCGCCCCCGCGTGGTGATCCTCCCCTACTGGCAGGGCAGGCACCCCGACCACTACAACAGCGCCACTCTAGGCTACGAGGCCTGCTTCATCAGCGGCCTTGCGCGTCTCGAAACCGGAACCCAGCCGTATCGTCCCTACAAGGTGCTCTACGCCAGCCTTTACGCAGATGTCCGTCCTACATTCATCGTGGACATCACGCCCTTCATCGAAGAGCGCTATCAGTCGCTCATGGCCTATCGCTCGCAATACGCGAACGCGGAGCAAGGAAGCGCGCTGTTCGTGCCGGAAGAGGAGATTCGCGAGCGCACCCTTGCGGAAGCCAGACACTACGGGCAGCTGGCCGGCGTGCGCTACGGCGAGCCGTTTGTTCAGAAGGAAGTGGGACTGGTGGAGGACCTTATGTCGCTACCCGTGGCCTCGATGTAGACCGGTTTCGTCCAGGCATGAGCCGTCTGCAGATTCCTTCGGCGCGGTTTTTTTGAAGGAACGTCACAAAAGCGGCTGTTGAACGCCCGCCCCTACCGAAAACGGTTTAACCGCCCATTCCTCGGCGCTCTCGAAGGGCGGTGCGATCAGCGGGGCGTCATGATCCTCTTCCTCGGCCTTGGCCTGCGCCGATCGCTCCGGCAGATAGACCCGCACCACAGCGCCGCGCAGATCGCCTTCGGTGCTGTTTGAGATGCGCACCGTGCCGCCGTGCTTCTGCACGATGCCCAGGCTAACCCACAGCCCGAGTCCCGTTCCACGCTCGCCCTTCGTCGTCATGAAAGGCTGGAACAGTTTCTTCTCGACGTGCGGCGCAATGCCCCGGCCGCTGTCGGCAATCTCCACAATCGTGCCCGCGCGGCCATCCAGAGGACTTGCCGGCCGTACCTGGATGCGTACGTGCCCGTTAGGCCCCGCCGCCTCGCCCGCGTTGGCAATCAGGTTGGTGAACACCTGCCGAAGCTCCCCGGGATAGCCATAGACGTGCACAGGATGCGTGAAGCTTTGCTCTACCCGGATGTTCTGGTCGCGCATCTTGCGGTCCAGCAGCAGCAGCACGCTGCCGACGAGCTCTTCGAGGTTCACTTGCACCGGCATGGGCGATTCGCGGTACAGGCTGAGCATCGCGCGGCTGATCTGCAGCGTCCGCCCAAGCTCCTGCTGCGCCAGCTTCAGGTAGTCGCTCCGTCGCTGCGGATCGCCCTCCTGCGAGATCAAAAAGTGCAGGTTCGCCACCGAGTCCAGCGGATTGTGGATCTCGTGCGCGATACTCGCCGCCAGCCGCCCGGTAACCGCGAGCTTCTCGTTCGCGATGAGCGTGACCTCCGCCTTGCGCAGCTCGGTGACGTCGCGAAACACCACCACTGACCCATCCGCATGACCCTCGGCATCCACTACGGTCGAAGCCTTGGCGTCAACCGCATAGTCGGATCCGTCCCGCGCGATCAGCGTGCCCTCTAGCCGGACACCCAGGGCATCCGAGCGCCCCAGTTCGTCCAGAACGTCCCCGATCGGCTGATGCGTCTGTGGATGAACCAGGCGAAGCACCTCGCCCACCGGATGGCCAGTGGCCGCGCTCAAAGGCCAGCCAGTAAGCTTCTGAGCCACCGCGTTCATGAAGCGGATGTTTCCCTCTTTGGTCAGGGAGATCACCGCATCCCCAATCGACTCCAGCGTCGTCGCCAGCAGTTGCTGGCTCGCCGTCAGCTTCGCGTTCCACTCCTGCAGCTCTTCGAGCGCGAGCTCATAGGTGCTCGAGACGCGCTGCAACCGGCTGCTGGCAAAAATCCCAATCGTTATACCGGCAGCAAGTGCCAATATAAGAACGAATTGCAGGAATCTGCTCACCCTCTGGTTTAGTTTTGCGTCGTACGCATCCCGCTCCCGCCTCGCCGTCCCCAGAGCATCCTCAAAGTCCTGACGCACTCCGTCCATCAGCCCCTTGCCTTGCTGCGTCAGCGCCGCAGTCACGGCCTCGGGCGCGGGCGCTGGCTGCGCAAGCACCCCGGCCGCCCAGGTCTGCCAGGCGCGGATATCTTGCTGGAGCCGGCTGACCTGCGCAGGCGTAATAACGGCGGTCGCGGGACTTTGCTGCAGTGCGGCAAGCGCGCCGTCGATACCCGGCTGCGCGGCGTTGTATGGGACAAGCAGGGAGGGCAAGCCGGTCAGTTGGTAGGCGCGCAACCCGGTTTCCTGGTCTACCGCATGCTGCTGCAGCGTCAACAGCTGATCGATCACTCGCGAGTCGACGATCGAATGCTGCCGGAGGTCCAGCGCCTGCTCCACCTGCCACACCAGCAGCCCCGCCAGCAACGCCAGCACGGTGACCGGCACCAGCAGCGTTGTGCGCACTACCCGGTTAAATTCATGCAGCCCGACGGGGGAGTCGGTC
This sequence comes from Acidobacteriaceae bacterium, assembly GCA_035938355.1. Taxonomy (GTDB): domain Bacteria; phylum Acidobacteriota; class Terriglobia; order Terriglobales; family Acidobacteriaceae; genus KBS-83. Next base: position 13,817 of record DASZGZ010000308.1, on the reverse strand, counting down.
ATGGCTGTTCTCCGCTGATCTCCAGGATCCTCTTTACGTTGCGCAGCAGAGCCAGAGCACCGTCGCCCTTGTTCGCCACCAGCGTGACCATTTGCTGCACCTCTTGCGGGAGCGTCAGATACGCTGAAAGCAAGAGGATCGGAATATTTGGACGGATCTCCCGAAGAGCCGTCGCTACCGCACCGCCATTCATCCCCGGCATCGCAAAATCCAGCACTACGGCGTCAATCGGCTGCTGCCGGAAAATTCGGAGACCCGCCTGTCCGTCCGTTGCGGTGTGAACGACATAGCCCTCGCGCTCCAGAACCACCTTGCGGATCTCGAGGCCGAGTACTTCATCGTCGATACAAAGAATGGTCGGCACCCGCGACACATGGGACCTCGTCGTTGGGTCAAAACGAACCCGTCATCTAGTCTGCGGAGTATAGCATTCGCTATTTGTTCTTCATCTGACACTTCCGTGCCAGTTTTGGTCCCCCCAATCGTTCGCGATTCATCGTTCTTTCTTCTCCCATTCACCGTCCTTTCGTATTGGGACGCCCCCGCCCATGTACTCTGAGCGGGAAAGAGCATCTTTGTGAAAATGCTATGACCTGCGGGGTGACTGTCGGCATGGCCTATCTTTATGGACAGACCATCCGAATTTCTCTCTGCGGTCGATAGCAGTAGCCAAAATGCCCTAGTGCAAGGACGGTCCTTGAGTCAGACCATATTCGTTCTGGAAGACGACCCCGATATCTCGCGGCTGGTTCAGCACCAGCTGGAAACCGCCGGTTTTTCCGTCCGCGGCTTCTCCACTCCCACCAATCTTATTCCCGATGCCGAGCGCCAGGCGCCGGCCCTCTTCCTCTTGGACATCATGGTTCCGGGCGGGGACGGCCTCGAGGTCTGTCGCAAGCTCAGGTCCCATCCCGGACTCAGCAGTGTGCCCATCATTTTTGTTACCGCGCGTGCGGGTGAGAATGACCGCGTTCTTGGCCTGGAACTCGGCGCCGATGACTACATCACCAAGCCCTTCGCCATGCGCGAGCTGGTCGCGCGGGTCAAGGCGGTGCTGCGTCGTTTCGAGCGCCCCTCCGCCCCCTCCATCATCAGCTTCGACGAGGTCCTCATCGACGCCAGCGCCATGCAGCTCAAGGTGCGCGGCGAGCTCACCACCACCACCGCGACAGAGTTCCGCCTGCTGGACTATCTGGCCCGCCACCCCGGCCGCGTCTTCAGCCGCGACCATCTGCTCGATGCGGTCTGGGGCGATGCCCGCTTCGTCACGCCCCGTTCCGTCGATGTCTACGTGCGGCGCATCCGGGAGAAGATCGAGACCGACCCAGAGAACCCCCGCTACCTCAAGACAGTGCGCGGCGCAGGCTACCGCTTCGAGGTTCCCAAGGCCGGCTGACTCAGGCAATCAATCGGCTTTGCGCAGCGGCCCGTTGGCGTCGCCAATAACCTGTCATCCCGAACCTAACCGACGGTGGAGTGAGGGACCTGCTTTACCTGTCGTTCCATATCGGCGCGAAGCGCCGCTCAACCAATACGATTGCTCGGGCCCCTCCTGCAGAAAAGCAGCAGGCACTATCCCGGCTGATCTATACCTTGCAGAAGGAATGCAATTGTTCTCCACTGGAGCCTGCCCCTGGAGCTTGAATGACCGGTAGAGTCTTCTCCAAGCTGCTGCTCTCCTTCGTGCTCGTGCTCACCGTCTGCACGGCAGTGCTGGATTTTTCCATTCGCAGGATCGTGGACAGTGCGCTCCATGAGCAGGTCGAACAGTCCCTCGCCGGTGAAGCGCGCTTTCTGGCCGCAGAGCTGAACTCCGCGCCGCCCCAGCAGGTACAGCAGCTTCTCTCGACTGCCTCCTTCGCATCTTCCGCGCGCATCGCCGTCTTTCGCCCGGACGGCGCACTCGTCGGCTATTCCGGTCCCACCGAGATGCGTTATTCGCTGGAGGCTCTGCCCGCCATCGCCGCGCTCAAAAACCATGACGGCATCGGCCGCGAGGTGCGTGACGGAACGCTCTTCATCGCGGCCCGGCGGAACGGCCTCATCGTCCGCATGGGTTATCCGCTGAGTGAGATCGCGGGCAAGCTCCACCTGCTGCGCCGCGACATCCTCTTCGCATCGCTGCTGTCACTCTTTCTCGCCACCATGTTGGCCGCAGTCATGGCCCACAGCGTCGCGCAGCGCATGGCGCGCATCGTCGCCTTCGCCCAACGCATCGCCGCAGGCGATCTCTCCGCCCGCATCGAGGAAGGCTCCCTCGACGAACTCTCTGCCGTCGCCCGCGCTTTGGACGTGACCGCCAGCCGCCTCGAATCCACCTTTCACTCGCTCGAGAGCAGCCGCCGCGAGCTGACCGCTCTGCTCGACAGCATGCAGGAGGGAGTCATCGCGGTCACTCCGAACGGCCTCGTTAGTTGGTCGAACGCCTCCATCGCGCGGCTCACCCAGCAACCCATTCGCGAAGGCCGCGCGCTGGTGCAGACCATCCGCGATCCCGACGTTCTGGTATGTGTCGCCACCGCGCTGCGCGAGCGCACGGTGGCCCGCGCCCGCGCCACCGCTGTCGCCCCGGGACGCGTCTTCGAGGTGCACGCCACCGCCATGCCCGGCGGCGGAGCCGTCTGCGTGCTCACCGACGTCACCGAGATCGAGCGCGCAGAGACCACTCGCCGCGACTTCGTCGCCAACGTCTCGCACGAGCTGCGCACACCGCTCACCTCCATCTCCGGTTATGTCGAGGCCATGCTTGACATGCCCTCGATCGAGCCGGTGCCGCGCGAGTTTCTCGGCATCATCCTCAAGAACGCCACCCGCATGACCCGGCTCACCGAAGATCTGCTGACCCTGGCCCAGGTCGAGTCGGCCGACTTCAAGCTCGCGCTGCGGCCGCTGCCGGCATCCGTCCTGGTCGAGGATGCCGTGAACTCGCTGATGCCCGTCGTCCAGGACGCCGGCATGTCGATGGAGATCGGTGGCACCGTCAACGACACGGTGCTGGCCGACCCCGATGCTCTGCAGCAGGTCTTCGGCAATCTGGTCGAGAATGCCACCAAGTACGCCCGCAGCGGCGGCAAACTCCGCCTTGGCGCACGGCGCCGCGACGAGCAGATCGAGTTCTACGTGCAGGATTTCGGCCCCGGCGTCCCCTACGAGCATCACCGCCGCATCTTCGAGCGCTTCTATCGCGTGGACAAGGCGCGCTCGCGCGAGTCCGGCGGCACCGGCCTCGGCCTCTCCATCGCCCGCCATATCGTGAATGCGCATGGCGGCGACATCCGCGTGGAAAGCGAGTTGGGCCGCGGAGCGAAATTCGTCTTCATCCTCCCCATGACCGCACCGCCAGAGGACTCCGCACGACCCGAGGACGCACAACCGGACTCCGTCGCCGGATAAAGGCGCCGCGGGACCAAATATCCTCCGGCTGGCGTTCCATTCTCCGGTTATTCACTGCTGCGTAAACCGGCGTTCACAGAACCTAGCAACAATCGCGCCTGCGGTCCATTCCGAGGAGTCATCGCGTGAAACGAATCTTAGCGGTAGCAGCAATGCTCGTAGTGTGCGCATCGCCCAACGCGGCAAACGCGCAAAAGTTGAACGGAGCCGGCGCCACCTTTCCGTATCCGATCTATTCCAAGTGGTTCAGCGAATACAGCGCCAGTCACGGCATCCAGATCAACTATCAGCCGATCGGCTCCGGCGCGGGCATCCGCCAGGTAACCGCTGGCACGGTAGACTTCGGCGCCAGCGACGGGCCCATGTCGGATGAGCAACTGTCTTCGTCCAAGGTAAAAATCCAACACATCCCCACCGTACTGGGCGCGGTCGTACCCATCTACAACCTCCCCGGTGTCGGAGCTGACTTGAAGTTTGCGCCCGATGTCTTGGCCGACATCTATCTTGGCAAGATCACAAACTGGAATGATGCACGCATCGCGAAGGACAATCCCGGTGCCAAGCTGCCCAACTCGGAGATATTCATCACGCATCGCTCAGAGGGCAGCGGCACCACCTACATCTTCACCGACTATCTTTCCAAGGTGAGTGCCGACTGGAAAGCAGGTCCGGGCAAAGGCGCCTCCGTAAGCTGGCCGCGCGGGATTGGTGCCAAGGGCAGTGAGGGTGTGGCCGGTATGGTCCGCCAGACTCCCGGAGCGCTCGGCTACGTCGAGTTGATCTATGCGCTGCAGAACAAGATCGACACCGGCCTGGTCAAAAATGCCGCTGGTGTCTACATGAAGGCGAGCATCGATTCCGTCACTGCCGCTGCTGCGAATAGCAAGCAGATGCCGTCCGACTATCGCGTCTCCGTCACCAACGCACCCGGTAAGGACGCATATCCCATCTCCAGCTTTACCTGGCTGCTCGTTCCCACTCCCGCTCCCGATAGTGCGAAGGGGAAGATCATCAAGGATTTCCTGGTCTGGATGCTCGATCACGAATCCGAGGTGACCACCCTGAACTACGCCCCGCTGCCGCCGTCCGTGGCCGGCAAGGTGAAGGCCACGATCGGCCAGCTGAAATAGCCGATCGCCAGTTGCGTAGCCGTCCTGAGGGGCACTCTTCCTGAGTGTCCCTCTCCCTGTGCTGCCCGCCCACCACTGCCAGCGTGAGCGACCAAGGAAGCGAACCCCGAGGAAGCGAATCCGGTGACAAGCGCCGAAAAGGCCCTTGGCCGGACGGCCAGTCCCACTCTGGACCGGCTCTGAAATAGACCGGCGAAAAACTGCCGGTTCACCCGCCTCGATTCGATACACTGGAAATAGAGCACCTTCCAGTGCAGACGAAGCGAGATCACCACCAACCCACTCCCCACCGGAGTGGGTTTCCCGTTTTAAGGGATTGCACGTGCTAAGTCCTTTGCTGAGAAGAATTTGCGCATAAACCCTTTCGATGGACGAATTTAGCCCTCGGAAGAGGCACTAACTCGATGATAGGCAATGAGTTATGCCCCCGGCCTCCCGTACCGGAGGGGCAAGGGGTACCCCCCTTGGAGAGCGAGGTAGAAAGATCCGGGAAAAGGGCCGCCGAAGAGGATTTCGGCAGCGGAAAGCATCACAACCACGCCCGGAACTCTTTCATCTTCTATTCATTGTGGCTGGGTACTCTGCGATAGAGTGCCCGAACCACTACTGGATCCTGCTTTGACGCAGCCTGCGAAGATACGCGTGCCTGAACCTGTTTCCCCGCTGCCTGATGCAAAGCCGACGGTTGTTACACACTCCGCGGTGCGTACCTTCCTGCGCGGTCGCGGCAACTCGGCCGTGGCGGACGCCACCTTTCGGGGGCTGGTGTTTCTCTGCGCGCTCAGCATCTTCGGCATCGTCGTTCTCATCGCCTGGGAGCTGATCTCGCGTTCGCAGCTCACACTCGCTAAGTTCGGCATCGGCTTCTTCTTCCGCTCCGCCTGGGATCCGGTGAACAACAACTTCGGCGCGTGGCCATTCATATACGGCACGTTGATGTCGTCGTTCCTCGCGCTTCTCATCTCCGTGCCCTTTGCGCTTGGCGTGGCTATCTTCCTCACCGAGATGTGTCCCAAGTGGCTGCGCGCCCCGCTCTCCTTTCTCACCGAGCTGCTGGCCGCCATCCCCAGCGTGGTCTACGGTCTCTGGGCCATCTTCGTCCTCATCCCGCTGCTGCGTGATCACGTCAACCCAATGCTCATGTTCACTCTCGGCTGGACCGGCCTCTTCACTCCGCCCAACGCCGGCTACAGCATGCTCGCCGCAGGCGTGGTGCTCGCCATCATGATCCTCCCCATCATCTCCTCGCTCACGCGCGAGGTGATGACCTCCGTCCCCATGGTGCAGCGCGAAGGCGTGCTGGCCCTGGGTGCCACCCGTTGGGAGATGATCCGCATCGGCGTCCTCCGCAACGCGCGCATCGGTATCGTCGGCGCCATCATCCTCGGCCTGGGCCGCGCTCTCGGCGAGACCATGGCGGTCACCATGGTGATTGGCAACCGGCCGGAGATCGTGAAGTCCCTCCTGGCCCCCGGCTACACCATGGCCAGTGTCCTCGCCAACGAGTTCAGCGAAGCCACCAGCGATATGTACCTGAGCGCTCTGATCGAGATCGGACTCGCGCTCTTCCTGGTGACCATCGTGGTGAATGCATGCGCGCGCCTGTTGGTATGGATGGTGACGCGCGGCGCGCCGGCAAGGGTGGCCTGAGATGGCAAGCCAATCCATGCGTCCGCCGCTGCGGGCCTCCCGCGTCAACGTCTTCAGCCGCCGCATCAAGAGCGGTCTCGTGGGCGGATTGGCCGTGCTGGCAACCATCGCCGTCATCGTGCCCTTGATCGCCATCCTCCTCTATCTGCTGAAGCAGGGCGTGACCTCGCTGAACTGGAACTTCTTCACCAAGATCCCCGTGCCAGCAGGCGAGTCCGGCGGCGGCATGGAGAATGCCATCGTCGGCTCCGGCGTCATCCTCGCACTCGCCAGCCTCATCGGCATCCCGCTGGGCATCGGCGCCGGTATCTACCTCGCTGAATACGGCCGCGACCGCCGCATGGGCAACATCGTGAGATTTACCGCAGATGTACTGAACGGGGTCCCGTCGATCGTCATGGGCATCGCGATCTATGCGCTCATCGTGCTGCCGCAGAAGCACTTCTCCGCCTTTGCCGGCGGCGTGGTGCTGGGCGTCATGATGGTTCCCACGGTGACGCGCACCACGGAAGAGATGCTGCGTATGGTGCCCCATGCCATCCGCGAGGCAGCGCTGGGACTCGGCGTTCCGGCATGGCGCTCGGCTCTCACGATCACGCTGCGCACTGCTTCGGCTGGCATTGTCACCGGCTGCATGCTGGCCTTCGCCCGGGTGGCCGGGGAGACTGCGCCGCTGCTCTTCACCGCCTTCGGCAATGCATTTCAGAGCACCAGTCTGAATGAGCCGATCGCTGCTCTGCCACTGCAGATCTTTGTCTATGCCGTCTCGCCCTATGATGAGTGGCACCGGCTGGCATGGGCCGGAGCGCTGGTGCTCATTGTGCTCATCATCGCCTCAGTTGCGCTGGTACGTTATGTCGTCAGCCGCGGTACGTTGAAGGGGGCAAGTTAGATTGGGCGTCGGCATCGAAGTCAGCGACCTGAATGCGTGGTACGGCACCAACCACACGCTGAAGGACATACAACTGAATATCCCGGCGAATCACGCGACGGCGCTGATCGGGCCCTCCGGCTGCGGCAAATCGACCTTCGTGCGGTGCCTGAATCGCATGCACGAAACCAACCCCATTGCACGGGTCACCGGCAAGGTGCTGATCAACGACGTTGACATCTACGCCGAGGCATCCCCCGTGGAGATCCGTCGCCGGGTGGGCATGGTCTTCCAGCGGCCGAACCCATTTCCGACCATGTCGATTTACGACAACGTCGCCTCCGGGCTGAAGCTCAACGGTTTCCGCAACCGGCGTGTCCTGGATGAGGTAGTCGAGCGATCGTTGCGGCAATCGGCTCTGTGGGAAGAGGTGAAGGACGAACTGAAGAAGAAATCGGGAGCCAGTCTTTCCGGTGGCCAGCAGCAGCGGCTCTGCATCGCCCGCGCACTGGCAGTTGATCCTGAAGTCCTGCTGATGGACGAGCCCGCATCGGCTCTCGACCCTGTCTCCACCGCGAAGATCGAGGACTTGATCTTTGAACTGAAATCGCAGTACACGATCGTGATCGTGACTCATAATATGCAGCAGGCCGCGCGCGTGGCGGAGAACACCGGCTTCTTCCTGATGGGGAAACTGGTGGAGTTCGATTCCACGCACAAGATCTTCACCAACCCGAGTGACAAGCGCACGGAAGACTACATCACCGGGCGATTCGGCTGATGCATCACCTTTAGGAGATATGCATTCATGCGCATTCGGTTTCACCAGAGCCTGGACGATCTGAAAGAGAAGCTGCTCGTAATGGCCGGCATGGCCGAGCAGGCGATCCAGCGCGCCATCGAGGCCTATCGCACGCGTGATACCTCGATTTGTGATCTGGTGATGCACGGTGAGCTGGCGATCAACAAGCTGGAGCGCGAGATTGATCAGATGGCGCTGGACCTGCTGGCGATGGAGCAGCCGATGGCCATCGATCTGCGCTTCATTCTCGCGGTCATCAAGATCAATGCCGACCTTGAGCGCGTCGGCGATCAGGCAGTGAACATCGCGGAACGCGTATGCGACCTCAACGCGTTTGCCGCGGCCGAAATGCCGGTTGATATTCCGCACATGGCGTCAGTCGCGTCCTCTATGGTGCGCAAGGCGTTGCAGTCTTTCATCGAAGGCGATGCAGAGCTAGCCGCGTCCGTGCTCGCGATGGACGATCAAGTCGACAAGATGAATGAGGCGGCGTATTACTCGCTGTCACTGCTCATCAAGGATCAGCCTGCTCTTACCGCGCAGGCGTTGAATGCTCTGGTGATTTCACGCAATCTGGAACGCGTCGCCGATCATGCGACGAACATTGCCGAGGACGTCATCTTCTGGGTGCGCGGCGCGGACGTCCGGCATCATCAGAGCCAGTCGCAAAATGCTGCATCCTGACGTCGGCCAACCCGACTCCGCTACGCCGTCCACCAGTCGAGCCAGGGCAGCATGGGATGGTAGATCGCCAGGCGGTGTCCGCGCTGCCCGGCCGCCTTGTCCAGGTCGGTAAGCTTGCGAAAGAGCTCGCTGTACGATTCCAGCTGGCTGCGATACTGTTCGCGGCTGGCAGCGAGAAAGCTGTCGCGAGAAGTGCCTTCGGAAAGCGCAGCGGTCTTGTAGTCGACGATCCACAGATATTCAGTGCCAGGTGCTCCCGGCGACGGGCCACCGAAAAAGACCCGGTCCGGCCGTTGACCGAGTACGCGTCCGTTGCTGGCACTCGTCCACGAGATCTCGTTCCATGATTTGCCGCTCTGGAACTCTTCGGTGAGCGGCTGGGCGCTGTGTTGCTCGCTCAGAGCAGCATCGCGCGCTGCCAGTAGCCAGCGCCCTTCCTCGTGCTCCAACGCATTCCTCAGACCGCGAAGAATCACGGCATGGGCTGAAGCAATATCTGACGAAGTCAGCCCGTGTTGCCGCAGAAGCGCGCCGGCAAGTCGGCTCCAATCCGGGCGCGCGCCGCTTGTTCCTGCCGCCGCTCGCTCCAGCAGAGCGTGAAGCACGATGCCTTGCACACGCGCGAGCCGGCTGCCGGTGCCCGCATCCTCAAAGGGATGAATCAGAGGCGTGAGGGCCGCCTGCTTTGTTTCCGAACCAGCAGCAGAGAACCAATCCAAGGGCAGCCGGCGAAGTATCTGCTGTGGCTGATGCGCTGCCGCTGCAAGCGTCGCGACCGTGCCGTTTCCGCTCTGAAAGGTCGAAACGGAGGCGCCCGGCATCGAGAGGAGGTTGGACGAGGCTGGAGGATGGGTCGCTTCTTCTACGCGATGCTCCAATCCATCCCACCCTGCGGCAAGCAAACTAGCATTTCTAGGCCGGGCAAGTTCCCCAGTGGGCTTGCGCTCGATAGTCGCGAAAAGATGCAGCTCGTTGACAGCACGCGAGCATGCGACATAGAGCAGCCGCTTCTCCTCCTGTCGCAACCGGCGTAGCGACTTTTTTCCTACCCAGTCGTAGAGCCTCGGTTTGTCACCATGCTTGTAGCCAATCGGAGCAAGCAGGAGTTCGTCATGCCTTCCGCCGGGCTGCTTTCGGACCAGCCACTGAAACAGCGGCGGGTCGTCGTTCTTCCCGGGTCTCTGGAGTTGCGGAACAAGAACCACCTCGAACTCCAACCCCTTTGCGCTGTGGATGGTCATGAGCTGCACGCCACAATCTTCAGAGACATTAGGGTCAGGCTGCGCGTATAGCTCCGCTAGCCGTTGGTTCAGGCTTTCGTCCAGCGTTCCAAAGCAACTGGGCGGCATCTGTGCCAGCGTCGCGAAGAACGCCTCGCAGTTGGCGATGGATTCTGCATCCAGAAACCGCGGTGCCCCTAGCGTGTGCCAGGTGCGCTCAAGCCACAGCGCCAATCCGGCGGGCGAACCGGCCAACGCGCCGGCCGCATAAGCGGCCAGTGCCTGCTCGAGGATCGATAGCACATGCAACGCTCGCCTCCGACTCCCGGGGTCGAGACGGTCTTGATGAGAGCGAATGAGCGCAGCGATCGTCCGGTCCTGCTCTGCATCCTGAGAATCGCCGCAGATTGCATGCAGCGCCCGTATGGTCAGTCCACACCAGGGCGCGCGCAGGACCGCGAGCCACGCGATTCGGTCCGCCGGATGTAACAGGGCGCGAAACAGCGACAGCAGATCGAGAATTTCCGGCCGATCGCGTAGGAGATCGATCTTGACTCCACGAAAGGGAATCCGCTCCTGACGCAATCTGCGGATGATCTCGACCAGATGCGTCCGGGCCCGAGCCAGCACCGCGACCCGGTACTTGCCGCCAACGCGTTGAGCCTGCTCGATGGCTGGAAGGTAGTCACGAATGATGGCGACCAGCGATTCAGCTTCGGCGGCGTCCAATTCCTCGCCAGAACGAGTGTCCTTCTCGAAGGTCTGCACATGCAGGTGCAGGGCATCGCCGCTGATGCCTCCACCACTCTGACTCGATACGGAGGGGGCATATTGCACCTCGTCATCGGCATCTGCTCCCAGCACACGCTCGAAGACCTCATTCAGTGGCTGAACGATGGCGGGAATGGAACGAAAGTTTGTCGAGAGCTGCAGGGCGGTCAACGCGAGATGTGATGTTCCTGCTTGCATTCCTTCCTGGCGCACTTGGTTGAACAATCGCGATTCCGCGTCCCGGAAGAGATAGATCGATTGCATCGGGTCGCCGACCAAAAAGCAGGTGCGGCCATCGCCGGGGTTCCAATCCTCAAGAAGAGCACGCAGAAGCGCGAAGTGAGGTCGCGACGTATCTTGAAATTCGTCGACGAGCAGGTGCTGAACGCGCTCATCCAGTCCCATCAATACATTGGGGCTTTGGAGCGCCGCCTGTGCCGCGATTCCCGCCTCCGGGAAATCGATGACGTTCTGTTCGGCGAAGACGACGCGCAGTTGGGCGATGGCATGGCGAAGCACGATGAAAATACTGCGTACGGTAGACCACTCCTCCTGGCTGTAGGTGCTGGGAGGTAGCTTTCGCAGTTTGCAGAGCTCGGAAAGCAATACATCATTGGCAGAAATTTTCCCAATGATCGCCTTTAGTTCCGATCCAGCCGCTCGATGGGTCTTCGCCGGAAAGCCGATTCTCGCATCGATGCTGGAACGCCATGCGTCGTCAGCGGTCAACAAAAGATAGCAGAGGCACTCCCAGTCTGCGGCATCAACGACCTCTTCCAGTTCTTGAAAATCGCAGATCCTTGCGAGATGATCCTGGCCGTTTTCGAAGGCGATCCTTGCAAGGCCTAGGAGATCGTTCATTACGCCGGGTGTGCGTGAAAACTCTCGTCGGAGAGCTTCAATAATCCTGACGTGCTCCCGCTGAAAGGGCTCTTCGAGCTTCGCCTTTAGCTCCTGCCATGGCCGTTCGCGGAGCACAATGCCTGGAAGAAGCAGCAGCCATTGGTCGCGGCGTGCCAGCATGCCCGCGATGAGCGATTCGCAATCCTGAAGGTTCGCGTCGCGGAGCTTCAGAATTTCGGCCAGGGCGTCGGCAAGCTCCTCTTCGGACGTGTCTCCGAGATGCGCCAGTGTGCGCTCCGCAGCGAGCGCATAGAGCGGCTTTGCGTCTTCGACCGGCGCGAGCTGGCCGCCGAGCCGCGAAAGCAGTGGCGTCTGATAGGCGATGGAGAGGGCGAGAGAATCAATTGTCTGGATGTTGAGCCGCTGTGGCTGTTCGGTGAGTTGCCAGCCGCGCGCCTGAGAATGCGCCAGCGCGGCTTTGGCCAACCTGCGCACTTCCTGTTCGTGTTCATTTGCTGTCGGATCTTCGCTCTGACCTGCTTTCTCCAACGCGTGCAGAACGCGGGCGCGCATCTCTGCCGTTGCTTTGCGCGTGAAGGTGATCGCGAGCACCTGTTCGGGCTCATACACGTACGGCAGCAGGGCAAGATAGCGAAGGGCAAGCAGCTCCGTCTTTCCTGAGCCTGCAGGCGCCTGCACCAGGAACGACGCGCCCGGATCCAGAGCGCGAGCGCGTTCCGCAGCGTCGGAGACGAAGGGCGCGTTGCGCGTTGAGCTCATTCCGCGTCCTCCTGGTCGGCGGAGTCCGCCAGCGGAGCAGACCCCCGGTTTTCCGCCACACGGCAGAGCCCCGGAAGAGGACAGTATTGGCAGCTCTTCGGATACTCATGTGGGTCGACCTGCGCCTCGCCTCGCACAAATCTCTCCGAGAGACTCAGAAGCGTGCCGCGCCATTCTTCGACTAACTGGTCGGTGTAGGGCACCGTAACCAGTGGGTCGTTGGCACCCAGCGCGTCCGACAGGTTTGCGCGCGCATCTTCCACCCTTCCCTTGAAGCCCAGCGTCGGCCGGCGCAGCTGCGCGAATACCGCGCCGACGAGCTTCTTTGCGCCGAATGCGGCATACAGCGGTAACTGCGGCTGCTCCGGCCGCGGACCTTCCCAGCTTGCTGTTGAGACCTCGCCTGTCTTGTAATCGATCAGCAGATCGCCGCCTGGAACCCGGTCAATGCGGTCTGCCCGCACCTTCAGTGGGAGATCCCCGACGACGATGTGGATCTCTTCTTCCACCGCGGCAACCTGAAATGGCTGACGAACGGATTCCAAAGTGAGCCAGTCAATCACAAGATCACTGGCCCGCTCCGCTTCGGCCTTTAGATAGGCACGCTGCCACGGGTCGCCGTGGTCGGCACTCATCCATCGAATCGCCGCGGCCGCATGGTCCGCAACCAGCGGTCGCAGTGTGCCAGCAGACATTGCTTTCAGCAGGTCAGCGTGGTCCTTGAGATGGACGTGGCCGCCTATGTCCTGTGACCATATGTACTGCATCACTCTGTGAATTAGAGTTCCGCGCTCGCCTGGTGAAAGGCCGCGGCCCGCAATCGATAGTTCGCGCGTGCGCAGGCGATGGAAGACGAAGGCTTGAAATGGACAGTCTGCCTGCCGCTGCAAAGCCGACTGTCCGCCGGGGGCGATTCCCGTGCGCATCACCGGCACCCAGTCCTCGTCGACGACAGTGTCTAGCGTCGTAGCCAGTGGCTCTTCGCGTGCAATCGAAAGATCTGCCGGCGCAAAGCTGCTCGCGAGAGGGGAGGGGCGCTGCAAGGCCTCGTCAGACATTTGCGCATAGGAGTAGATGACCTCGCCGCAACTATTGGCGATGCGCTCCATTGCACAGTGAGCGAGCGCAGTGTTGTCCACTGCGGACGAGTGCGGGATGCCAAGATCGCGCTGCAACGAGAGCGGCAGCAGTGGATTGGGGCGACCGGAAGAGGGCCACGCGGTGTCGGTCGCGCCAAGAAACCACACAGCATCAAACGACTGTCCGGCGGCTGCATAGGCGCCCATGACCTGTACAGGGGCACCCTGCGATTCCGGCGCGAAGATCGCATCCTGCGCCGCGCGATCGAGCGTGGTGAGAAATTCTTTGTAGGAATAAGTACCATTCGCAAAGTCGAGCGAGGCGACGCTGTCGAGCAGCCGGTCCCATGCTTCGCGAGCCTGAAACAGCAGGCTCGACGTATTGCAGTGCTCACCCCATCGTGCCAATCGCAGCAAAACGGTGATGCGCCGCACCCATTCGCCGGCAGAGCCGCGCCGCGACAACTGGCGGTGCTGTTTCATCATGGACGACAGATCATGATGAAGCAACGTAACGGCGTGAGCAGTGCTTTGGGGGCGCCGCAGAAATGTTTCCAATGCCATCTCTGGTGGTGCGCACCTGGCGTTGCGCAG
>DASZGZ010000307.1:0-12115 GCA_035938355.1 Acidobacteriaceae bacterium | reverse complement strand
TGGGAATGAAGGAGTTGTGGGCGCGGCTGCGCGCGATTGCCGCGACGTAACCGCCGGGCGGCTTAGGTCCCGAAGCTGCGCACCCGGCCGCCGCCATTGACTTCGACCCGTGCCGCCAGTGCCCCCTGCTGCGCCCGCTCCTCCACCGCCGCGAGGAATGCCGAGTTCTCTCGTTCAGTCATAGCAACGCAGCGTTCCAGTCTCAGGGCCCGGGACAGGTAGCGTGGTGCGCGCGCGATCCAGTTCTGACGCTCCAGGTCGTCCGCCGGCAGCATCTGGCCAGCCAGCAGGTCCAGCTGGCGCAAAACGGCGGTGCCGCCCTCGCCGGCGCGCCAGCACACATCGGTCTGGGAATCGTTGGCACGGGCATCAGGGGTCGGCGAATCGGCTGGCGTTGCGGAGGGCGAGGGCAATGACCACGCGCCGAGCGCTCTCATCGTATCGATATAGCCCTTGAGCGCCGGATCCGGCGCGGTCCAGCGCAACATATCCGGCTGCGCTCCGCGCTCCACCATCTCGGCCAGCACGCTCATGGGCTGTCGCTCCAGTAGCACCGCGATCGGCTGCCGCTTACGCACTTCGTTCTTCAGAATGCGCAGGGCCTCAGCCAGACTGGTCACCGCAAAGTCGACGACGCCGTTGCGGACGCAGTGGCGGACCGCTTCCGTTCCCGCTTCAAGCACCAGCGATGCCGCGCCCGCGATGCTGGCGGCGATCAGCAAGGCATCGCCCTCATCGCCGAGGCCGTCGATCAGAAGCAGGTGCCCGGCCAGCGATCCTGCGTGGAATTGCTTAGCCGCGGCAGCGCAAAGCAGCGCGTAGTGCGCGCGCACCCGGGCTACGGTTGGCATTCTGAACTGGGGTGGGCCGAAGATCGCAGGCGCATCGGGCATCGTGCACAATTAGATGCAGCTAAATTTTAGAAGCTCACCAGCTGGAGTAGGGCTGCCCGTCGCTTCCAGTCTCTTCTGAACCGCTGTGCACGTCATTTACACCTGGATCCGTCTGATCAATATTCTGCAGCGTGTCATCCGTCGCGGTAACCCAGGTAGTGTCGCTGTGCGTCATCGGATCCACGGGCAGCTTCTTGAGATATCCGCCCTGTACCAGGTCGTCCAGTGACTGCGGCGCCTTCTCCTTGTCGGCCGTGTAGGCGTCGATGGCGTTGCGCAGGACGTGCAGATCTTCCTTCAGCACGGCTTCCTTCGCCGCCTTGATGGACGCCAGATACGCAGGTATCGCGACAGCAGCCAGGATCGCCACAATCAGCATGACGATCATCAGCTCCAGCAACGTGAACCCCGCCTCGGTCCCCTTCCCGGCCCCCTTCGCCCGAGCGACGGTTAGAAGCGAGGCCCGGCCGTGCAGCTTACCAGTCGGCATACTTGGTTCCGTTCAGGGCGGTCTTCTGCGATTTGGAATACACGTCGTAGACGTTCTGTCCGCCGAAGGAGTCGCTCGTGGGATCATCCTGCTCGGAGCGCAGACCCCAGTCGGTCTTCCCGGTCATGGGATCGACGGGGACGCGACGCAGGAAGCGAACTTTCTTCCCTTTTACCTCGACGCCTTTCACCAGCGTGTCCAGGTCCGGTGGATAGTTGTCGCTGTCCACCTTGGTCTGGATCCCGCCCTTTTCGGCAGCGTCCTTATAGGCATCAATAGCCTTGCGCATCTCCCACAAATCCGCGTGCAGCTCTCGCTCCTTCACCCGCTTGATGTTCCAGCGAGCCAGCGGCACGGCGGCCGAGGCAAGCAGCCCCAGGATGGCGACCGTCACGATCAGCTCGATCAGCGTAAGACCGGCCTCGCGCCCATGGGGCGAGGCCGGCCTGCGCGAGCTCAAGGTGCGAATCATACCCATGTCTTCTTAGTTTACGCGGCGAGTTCAGGCTGCTTACTGCACGTGGACGATGGCGCCCGAGGTGATGACAGGAAGCGCCTGCTGTTTGCTGTCCCGCGCCGCTGCCTTGGCAACGCTCACAATGCTGTCGCCCGGGGCCTTGGCCTGAAATGTAAGGACGCAGAGCTGCCCTGATCCGCTCACACCGGCAACCCCCGGCGGACGCGAGGCGGAGATAGCCACTCCGCCGGCGCCGTCGTCACGGTGGACCAGCGCAACGGTCTGGCCATCGTGGCCCAGGTAGTTTCCGGAATCCACATTGATCAGCGTCAGCTTCGCAGGATCGTACTGCAGTTGCATCGGAACAGAGAAAACATCCGAGCCGCCGGAGACGTTGACCGCAACCTGGAAGGTCGAGCCGGCCTTCGGGGGCGTTGGAGGCGCAGCGAGGGCCACCGAAAGTGGCGCCGCGTTACTTGCCGCGGCCTGCTGCTCCAGTGCCTGCTGAGCGGCCTGCTGTATGCCCTGCGGTTGCGCTGCGCCCGGTGCGGCCGCCTGGCTCGCCGGCTTTGCCGCCGGCTCCACAGCCGAAGCCGGAACGCGGATCGTAGCGATGCGACGCAGCGACACGCTGGTACCGGTGCCGGTATCGATCTCCTTCAGGTTCAGTGGGCTCAGTTCCTCACCACGCACCACATGCGGGATCAGCAGGAAGACGATCTCATCCTGCATGGTTATCTTGTCGTTGTTGCTGAAGAGATATTTCAACAGCGGGATATTCGATAGGCCGGGGATGCCGGTGAAGTTATTCGCCAGGCTCTGCTGCAGCAAGCCGCCTAGGATGCTGGCCTCGCCCTCCTTCAGCCGGATTGTCTGGTCCACGGTGCGCTGGCTGAAGATCGGCTCGTTGATGCCGCTCAGCGATACGGTGCCGCTCTGCTGGGAGATGGCCATCTTCAACTTCAGCGTGACGTCGCGGTCGTAGTGGATGGTGGGCGTGATCTCGATCTCGACGCCGACATCCTGGTACTGGAACTGCGTATTCACCAGCGAGCTGACAACGGCTGTAGCCGCGCCGGTCTGGTACGAACCGGTGGCGATGGGAATCTTCGAGCCGACTTTCAGGTCTGCCTTCTGCCCATCCGTCGCGCGGATGCGCGGGTTCTGCAGCACACGGGTGTCGTTGTCCGTCAGCAGCAGGTTGGCCGTCGCCTGGCTGATGGTGATGGCGACGTTGTTCGAATTCAGGTTCCCGAGGTTGTTGAGCGTCAGACCGTTGTTGTTGTTGGTCGTCGTAGTGGTGGTCCCTGTAGTACCGGTAGTCCCCGTAGTTCCGGTAGTCCCGGTAGTCCCCGTGGTCGTTGTGGTTGTGCCCTGCAGGGTCGCAGAGATCTGCTGCGGCAGGATGATGCCGAGATTGCGCTCGTGGTTGCGGTTGACCTCAAGCACAGCGACATCAACCACGACCTCAGGCCGCGCCTTGTCGAGATCGTCGATCAGCTTGCGCGCCAGCAGCAGTTCATCCGGCGTAGCGCGCATTACGATTGCGTTCTGACTTGGCACGGCGTAGAGCTTGGCGTTGGTCAGCACATTGCGCAACGCGGTCTGGATATCATTCAGGTCGTTCGTCTGCGAGGTATTCGACAGATAGAACGTCTGCACCGCCTGCGCATCCAACTCCGTCCGCTTGGCGCGCGTGTTCTGCGCCACGAAGATGGTGTTCGCAGTAATCGGGCGCCAGAAGGTGTTCGAGAGCACGCCCAGAATATGCAGCGCATCCAGCAGGGAAACATTCTGCAGGTCGACCTGGACACGCTTGCCGGTGTAATCCGGATCGAACAGCACGTTGATGCCCGCGATCTTGCCCACCGTCTGATACACCACCTTCGAATCCTCGAAGGCATGAATGGTGATGGGCTCGTTCGATGTCGGCTTCAGTTCAGCGGGGCCTTGCACTTCAGTCAGCGGGGTCTCGTTTTGCGGCGTTTCGGCGTTTTCGCCCGTGGGACTGGCAGAGATCTTCTGCTTGGTCTGGCGAATGTCCTGCTCGGCCAGCTCGTTGGCCGGATCGATCTCGAGGGCATGCATGAACTCCGTCATGGCGCCGCTCATGTCCCCCTGGTCGCGCAGCTTCTCGCCCTGATGCGTGTGAACCGACGCAGCGGTGAACTTCAGCCGCTCGTAAGAGGTCTTGTAATAAAGGTTCTTCGGGTCCTTCTGGTAGGCCGCCGCGTATGCCTCATAGGCGGCGAGATAGTCATCCTTGGCCTCGGCCGCCTGCCCTTCCTTGTAGAGAGTCTTGGCCGACTTACCTTTTGCATGCACGATCGGCGCGAGCACCGGCATGGTGAGCAGCAAAAGGATGGAGAGGATCCAGAGTAGTGTGCGTCGTTGCATGAAACTCCACGAATAAAAGAAGCGACGGTGC
Organism: Acidobacteriaceae bacterium; assembly: GCA_035938355.1. Taxonomy (GTDB): domain Bacteria; phylum Acidobacteriota; class Terriglobia; order Terriglobales; family Acidobacteriaceae; genus KBS-83. Next base: position 7,847 of record DASZGZ010000307.1, on the reverse strand, counting down.
GCACGGCTCGTCCGCACACGGACTCGATCCACGCTCCTGGCTGCGTTGTGCAGAGACGCTCTCACCTGCTGAGGTCCCAGTTTCACGAGAGGTGGCTCGCTGAAGCGGGATTATAGCAAAGCGCTGCGGAGCCGCTCCCAACGCGACTCTCGTCGGTAAGTCGAGTGCGAGCGCATTTTTCCCGGAATTGAACGTCCTGTGAAATGTCGATGTGTGGCCTCTCCATCCTGAGATGCCGCAGTCTGCGTTCTGCATGGCTGGGACCCAGCCACGATGAATTTGCTTTAGGATAGGACTTACGCATATGTCCCGGCAGACCAGCCACACTGTGCAGGCTAGTCCGCAAAAGACTGCCCCGCAAAAAACCAAGGAACGCGATCCGGTCGCCTCCGGTGCGCGGGACGCGTCCGTCAACCGCGCCGCCAGCCACAATTATTTCCTGCTCGAAAAATTCGAGGCCGGCATCGCCCTGCGCGGCACCGAGGTGAAGTCCATCCGGGAAGGCAAAGCCAACCTGAAGGACGCCTACGGATTGATCAAGGGCGGCGAAGCTTTTTTGCTGAATGCGCATATCGGTCCGTACTCCCACGGCAATGCCAGCAATCACGAATCTCTCCGGACGCGCAAACTGCTACTGAAACGCGATGAGCTCAGGAAACTCGAGGGAAAGACGCAGATCAAAGGCCATACGCTCATCCCGACCCGGCTTTATTTCCGGCACGGCCGCGTGAAGTGCGAGCTGGCCGTCGCCAAGGGCAAGCAGGACTGGGACAAGCGCGAGACGGTAAAGCGCCGGGAAGCCGACCGGGAGGCCCGCGCCGCCATTGTCCGCAGCCAGCACCGCAACGCACCCGCATAACGCATATTCACCCCGCAGGAGACACATGAAGACAGAGTTGTCGTCGCTCGCGCCCGCGTCCTTCGAGACCGAGATGCTGGTCGTATTTGCCATCAACAAGGCTGACAAGAAAGACAAGCAGGCGGATCCACAGATTGAGCTGCTAACACCCGACGGAGCGGTAACCTCCGCCGCCGCGAAGGCCGTCAGCGGACGCGAGTTCGCCGCCGGGAGCTGCGAGACGCTGCTGCTGCACCAGCCGGCGGGTCTGAAGGCAGCGCGCCTGCTCATCATCGGAGTTTCCCGGCCGGGCACCGCCGAGCTGCGCAAGGCGGCCGGCACTGCAGTGCGTTTCGCCAAGCCGCGCGGCATCCGGTCGCTGGCACTCTTGCTTCCGGTCGCAACAGATTTTCCTGCCATCAACACGGCTCGCGCCGCCGTCGAAGGCGCCATCATCGCCGACTACGATTCGGATACCTACCGCTCCGACCGCAAGGACCGCAGCATGGACACGGTCACGCTGCTTGCTCCCAGCGGCGCAGCAGAAACCGCATACAAGTCCGGGCTGAACGAGGGCGTCATCATCGCGGAGTCGCAGAACTTCGCTCGCGCGCTCATCAATGAGCCCGGCAACGTGCTGACCCCGACCGAGTTCGGCCGCCGCGCCGCAGCAATGGCAAAGGAAAACGGCCTCCAGTGCGAGGTCCACTCCACCGACAAGCTCAAAGAATTGAAGATGGGCGCCTTTCTCGGCGTGGCCCAGGGTTCCGCCGAGCCGCCCGCGCTCATCGTGCTGCGCTACGAGCCGGCAGGCGCGCCAAAGGATGGCCCGGTGCTCGGCCTGGTGGGCAAGGGCATCACCTTCGACACCGGCGGCATCTCCATCAAGCCCGCCGACAACATGGAGAAGATGAAATACGACATGGCCGGGGGCGCGGCCATGATTGGCGCGATGCGCGCTATAGCGCAGCTGAAGCCGAATGTGCGCGTCGTCGCCGTCATCTGTTCCACCGAAAACATGCCCGGTGGCAAAGCCTACAAACCCGGCGACATCCTTACCGCGATGTCCGGCAAGACCATCGAGATCATCAACACGGATGCCGAAGGCCGCCTCGTCCTCGCCGATGGACTCCACTACGCCCAGCAGCTCGGCGCTACGCACCTCATCAATGCTGCAACGCTTACGGGCGCTGTGGCTGTCGCGCTGGGTCAGATCAACGCCGGCGTCTTCACCAACAACGATGATGAATACGCGCACTTTGCCCAGGCCACCGAGCAGTCCGGCGAGCGCTTCTGGCGGCTGCCCATCGAGGACGAATATCGCGAGCAGATCGTCTCGCAGATCGGCGACATCAAGAACACCGGCGGCCGCTACGGCGGTGCCATCACTGCGGCCATGTTCCTTAAGGAATTCGTGGGCGAGACGCCCTGGCTGCACCTGGACATTGCCAGCACCGCCTGGAACGATGACGCGAAACCATGGATCGCCTCCGGCCCGACCGGCATCGCCGTGCGCAGCATTACCGAGTGGGTGCGGACTTATGCCTGACTTGTAAGAAGGATTCGATCCGTGGCGGCGAGCGCTTGTCAGGCTGCTCCCGCCACGATCGGTTTGTGGGGAGATTAAGAATTCGCCGTTACGCGTGGGCGTGCTGCGGGCTCTTCGCCGTGATCTCGATCAGCTTCTTGCTAAAAGCCGGAATGTCGTCGGGCTTGCGACTGGTGATGATGTTGCCGTCCTCCACGACTTCCCTGTCCACCCACTTCGCGCCTGCGTTGATCAGGTCGGTATGGATCGACGGCCATGAGGTGACGGTCTTCCCTTTCACCACGCTGGCCTCGATCAGCATCCAGGGCCCGTGGCAGATAGCCGCAACTGGCTTGCCGGACGCGACGAAATTGCGCACGAAATCCACTGCCGGCTTCTCCATCCGTAGCTTGTCCGGATTGATCTGCCCGCCGGGCAGGATCAGTGCGTCGTAGTCGTCGACATTCGCCTTGTTGACCAGCTTGTCCACCCCGACGCTGTCACCCCAGTCGGTGAATTTCCAGCCCTTGATGGAGCCTTCCTTCACACTCAGCACTTCGGTCGTAGCGCCTGCAGCTTCTACATTCTTCTTGGGATCCGTCAGTTCCACCTGCTCGAACCCATCGGTCGCCAGAATCGCAATTTTACGTCCCTTTAACTCACCACTCATAGATTTACCTCTAATAACTAAGACTCGGGAGATTTCGATGCCGTTGCCAGCGGACTGCGGCGCGGCAGATCATTCCGCAATCTGGATGAAAGCGTTCGTCTGCGGTGAAAGTCGGAGCATCTCACCAAGGCCGCGACATCCGATGACGCAGCACCAGGAGACTCGAAAGTGAAAGCAAGCACGAAGGCGATACTCGCCGCTGCCACCGCACTTCTCACCCTCACGGCCTGCAACACCACCAAAACCACCAAGATCTCCGGCGCGGGCAGCACCTTTATCAATCCCGCTATGGGACGCTGGGCGGCGGAATATCAGCAGGCGCACAAGACTGTGCAGATCAACTATCAGTCGATCGGGTCTGGCGGCGGCATCCAACAGGTGAAGGCAGGCACGGTGGACTTCGGTGCCTCCGATGCAGCGCTTACCGATCAGCAGCTCGGGCAGATGACCCCTGTGCTGCAATTCCCTGAGTCAGCGGGGCCGGTCTGCATTACCTACAACCTGCCGGAGCTGAAGCAGCCGCTGCACCTTTCACCTGAGGCACTCTCCGGCATCTTCCTTGGCACCATCAAGAGCTGGCAGGATCTAGTCATCAAGAACGCGAATCCCGGCGTGGATCTGCCCAAGAGCGGCATCTCGGTGATTCACCGTGCGGAAAGCAGCGGCACCAGCGCCATCTTCACCAGCTACCTCTATGAGGTCAGCAAGGACTGGGCCTCCAAGGTGGGCAAAGGCACGCAGGTGAACTGGCCCGCCGGCAACGGCGGCAAGGGCAGCGAAGGCGTGACTGGTCAGCTCCGTCAGACACCGGGCTCGATCGGATATGTCGAATTGACGTATGCGCAGCAGAACAACCTGCCTGTCGCCGCTATCGAAAACCAGTCTGGCCATTATGTGCAGCCCAGCCCGGAAAGCACTACGGCGGCCATCAACGGCTTCCTGAACCAGTTGCAGCAGGATCCGCGCCAGCCCATCGTGAACCCGCCGGCCAGCGCGAGCGAAGCGTATCCCATCGCCGGCCTCACCTTCCTTATCGTTCCGAAGGACGGCACCGACGTGGAGAAGCGTCAGGCGCTCAAGGACTTCGTCAAGTACATCGTGACCGATGGGCAGAGCGTGGCGAAAGCGCTGAACTACGCGCCGCTGCCTGATGGCCTAAAGCAGAACGACCTGAACCTGCTGAACCAGATGACGGGCGAAGGCAAGCCGCTGCAGTAGGAAAGGCGGAGGCAGCCAAAACCAGATAGCCGCAGACAACTTCAGAGAACAGCAACCGATGGATGCCATTCTGAAGTTGTCTGCCCTTTGTCTGAGGCTGTCTGTAGTTGTCTTCCCTTACATCACTTCTGGCGCGTCGATCCCCAGCCAGCCCAGCACGCGGATGAGCTCCCGCTCTGCAACCGCGGCGGTTGCCAATAGCAGCTTCTTGCGCTCTGCATCCTGCTCCGTAAGGATGTGGAAGCGGTGGTAGAAGTTGTTGAACTGCTGCGCTAGCTGGAAGGCGTGCTTCGCCAGATAGGCCGGCTCGGCCGTCGCAATGGACTGCTCCAGCAACAGCGACGTTTTGGACGCCGTCTGCCACAGCTCCCAGATATCGCGATCCTCCTCGCGCTCGACGTACTTCCCGAGCACCGTGCCATCGACCGCGGCCAGTGCGGCGGCAGCCGTCATTCCGCCCTTGCGGAAGATGCTACGCACCCTCACGACGGCGTACTGCACATAGGGCCCCGTCTCGCCCTCGAAGCTGAGCGCATCGCGGAAATCAAAGGCGATGACTGAATTCCGTGTGTACTTCAGCATGAAGTAGCGCAGAGCACCGATCGCGATGCTGGTCCCGACCTTGCGCCGCTCGGCATCATTCAGCTCCGGATGCCGTGAGTCGACCTCCGATTTCGCCGCGGCGATCAGCCGGTCGATCAGGTCGTCCGCCTTCACGCCGAAGCCCTTGCGCCCGGATACTTCGATATAGGCGCGGCCACGATCTTCATCGGAAAGGGTGTAGCCCAACTCCGCGGCGCAGCGCGGCGTCAGTGCCACCATCTCGTAGGAGAAGTGCACATAGCGGTTGGCCGCGTCTGTATAGCCCATGCCGCGCAGGGCCTCGATGACATTCGCCTGAGGATCGGCCTGCCGTGAATCGATGACGTTGTAGATGGCCTGCGCGCCGCCGAAGTGCGGATGCTCATGCTCGCCATGCTCGGCAGAGATCCAGCAGGTATGGTCGGGATATTCGAAGAAGCGTCGATAGCCGAAGTCGCGGCCCAGCAGACCGAACTTCCACAGGTGATAGGCGATGTCCTTGCCGACATAGGTCACGGTGCCGTTGGAGCGCACAATCACCTTGGCGTCCTCATCGGGCACGCTTTCAGGGCCGCCGTTGTTGGCCGCTGTGCTCTCAGTGCCGGCGCGCCGCATCACCCAGCAGCCCTTGTTCTTCCCTTCCTTTTCGAGATACAGGACGCCACGTTCCTTCAGTTGCCTGAAGGCCAGATCCCAGAAGTGCAGGTGCAGGATCTCGCTCTCGCGCGGCAGGAAGTCGTATTCGATCTCCAGCCGCAGCATCGTCTCCAGATGCCGGCGCAATACGGCGGTCGAAACCGTATCTGCTGCTGCGGCAATTTCGTTTCCACCGGCTTCGATGGCGTGCAGCGTTCCCAGCCGCAAGGCGCGGCGGTTCGCCTTCTCGTCCGGGTTGTCATCGGCGTCGTACCAGGCAGACACCTTCGCGTATATATTCCAGCAGTAGTAGTCCAGCCGCTCGTTACGCGCGGCCAACTCGCGGAAGAGGGTCGCGATCTGCTCCCGCGAGAGGTTTTCGAGGTGCATCAGGCCGACGACTACGTCCGCCACCTGCACGCCAGTGTTGTCGATGTAGTTCTGCACATCCACGCGCTGGCCCGCCGCGCGCAGCATACGCACAAATGTGTCGCCCAGGATGGCGTTGCGCAGGTGTCCCACATGGGCGGCCTTGTTCGGATTGATGCTGGTGTGTTCCACCAGCGAGTGAATGCCCGCACCAAAGTCTGCGTCGTCCTGCGCCTTCGCAATGGCCGTCAGCGCCGTACCGCGATCCAGTCGCGCATTCAGGTAGCCCGCACCGGCAACTTCAAAGCCGGCAAAGCCCGCAAGCGGCTGGCTCTGAAGCGACTCCAGCAGCTCCGCGGCAATCTGCTTTGGCGACCGGCGCAGCGGGCGCGCCAGCTCAAAGGCCACCGGCGTCGCGTAGTCGCCCATCGCCACCTGCGGCGGCTGCTCCAGGTTAATCCGGAGGTTGTCTATGCCGTAGCGTTCACCGATGATGCTGCGCATTCGCTCGCGCAGCCGTTGTTGCATCTGTCTGTACAGTGGAAGGTCCTTGCGGGCCGCGGCCCTCGTCTCGAGCGACAGGGGAGGCCGCGAAAGCCTTGATTTTATTGCCGATTCTAGCAGAGCTACGGTGATGGTGGTGTCCTACCTGCGCGCGACTTGTCACATGTAGGTGTGCCACCTAAGATGAAAGATGCACCTCTCCGTAGACACCTGAGTCGCTGTTGCAACTGCCGGAAAGTCCAGCCTGCTGATGCCTGAACGCCCACCCTACTACCTCACCACGCCGATCTACTACGTGAACGCGCGGCCGCACCTCGGCACCGCGTACTCGACCATCGTGACCGACACCATCGCCCGCTACAAGCGCGCGCAGGGTTTCGACGTCTTCTTTCTTACCGGCACCGACGAGCATGGGCAGAAGATCCAGCGCTCTGCCAACGCGACGAACTGCACGCCACAGGAGTTCGTGGACAAGGTCTCGGCCGAGTTCCGGGCGCTGTGGGACAAGCTCGGCCTGACCTACACCGACTTCATCCGCACCACCGAGCCGCGTCACAAACAGAGCGTGCAGCGGCTCTTCACGCTGCTCAAGGAGCGCGGGTACATCTACAAAGGCTTCTACACCGGCCAATATTGCGTCACCGACGAGGCGTGGGTCGAAGTTGGGCCCGGCGAGCCATGCCCCGACTGCGGACGCATCACGGAAACGGTCACGGAGGAGAATTACTTCTTCAAGCTCTCTGCCTTCGAGCGCAAACTGCTCGAGCTTTACGAGGAGCAACCCGATTTCATCCGGCCGGAGACACGGCGCAACGAGGTGCTCTCGTTCGTGCGCGGCGGTCTGCGCGATCTCTCTATCAGCCGCCCCAGCTTCTCCTGGGGCATCCCTTTCCCCGGCGACGAGAAGCACGTCATCTACGTGTGGATGGACGCGCTCGCCAACTACATCACCGCGCTCGGCTGGGGTTCGGATGATGACTCACGCTACAAGCGCTTCTGGGCCGACGATCGCCTGCGCCCGGAAGGCGCGCCGCTCCACATCATCGGCAAGGAGATCTCGCGCTTCCACTGCGTCTACTGGCCCGCCGTCCTCATGGCCGCCGGCCTCCCGCTGCCGAAGTCCATCTTCGCGCACGGCTGGCTGCTCTTCGACCAAAACAAGATGTCGAAGTCGCGCGGCAACGTGGTGCGCGCGGAGACCATCCACGACGTTCTCGGCAACGACGCGCTGCGCTACTTTCTGCTGCGCGAGGTGGTCTTCGGCCAGGACGGCAACTTCACCTTTGAGGCCCTGGTCCAGCGCTACAACGCAGACCTCGCCAACGGTTACGGCAATCTGGTTAGCCGCACGCTCGCGATGATCACGCGCTACTTCGGCGGCGTGGTGCCGGAAGGAACAGGCTACCCGTACATACGCGAGGGCGCGCACAGCACAGCCGGCATCTTCGCCCGGCACATGGACGCCTTCGATTTCTCACGCGCGCTGGATGCGGTGTGGCAAT
>DASZGZ010000306.1:0-2186 GCA_035938355.1 Acidobacteriaceae bacterium | reverse complement strand
CCATTCTGGAACGGAGGAAACGTGAATGGCTGGAATGCTTGACGGCAAGGTTGCCGTGGTCACTGGCGCGGGACGTGGGATTGGGCGCGCAACTGCAATCACGCTGGCGGCGAATGGCGCCAAGGTGGTGGTGTGCGACGTCGGCGCCGCGGTGACGGGCGAAGGCCACGATGTGGGCCCGGCGCAGCAGGTGGTCGCGGAGATCGACCAGGCGCACGGCAAGGGCCGCGCGGTGGCGAATACCGACAGCGTCGCGGAGTGGGAGAATGCACAGAAGATCGTGCAGACCGCGATCGACAATTTCGGCCGCATCGACATGGTGGTGAACAACGCCGGCATCCTGCGCGACCGTATGTTCCACTATATGTCTCCTGAGGAATGGGACGCGGTGATCAAGGTGCACCTGTATGGCTGCTTCTATGTGAGCCGCGCCGCGGTGCCGCATTTCCGCAAGCAGGAGAGCGGGTGCTTCGTGCACATCACGAGCACTTCGGGGCTGATCGGGTCTGTCGGCCAGACCAACTATGGCGCGGCGAAGCTTGGCATCGCTGGGCTGTCGCGTTGCATCGCGATGGATATGCAGCGGTACAAGATCCGGTCGAACTGCATTGGGCCACACGCGTTCAGCCGCATGATCGAGACGGTGCCGGGGCAGAGCGAGGAGCAGTTGAAGGCGCGCGCTGAACGCACGCGGCCGGACCACATTGCGCAGTTGATTGCGTTCCTGGGGACCGATGCGGCGGAAGGGGTGTCGGGGCAGATCTTCGGTGTGCGCGGGAACGAGGTCTATCTGTACAACCAGCCGCGGCCGATACGGATCGTGGCCCGGACGGATGGGTGGACGCCGGAGAAGCTGGCCGAGCATTGGCTGCCGGCGGTGAAGAACAGCTTCACGCCGCTGGAGCGGACGCGCGACGTTTATCCTTGGGATCCGGTTTGAGGCAGTAGTTGGGGGAGGAGGCAAGAGGGCCCCTGCGTTTGCGGCACCCTCTCCCGGAGCGCTTAGGCGCTCCGACCTTTCCCGCGAAGCGGGAGAGGTGATGCTGGCGTCTCAGTGCGGTAGCTGCTTGTCCTGAAGCTTGCCCCAATCCTCTTCGATGCGCTGGCGGAGCGCGCTGCGGTGGCTGACACTCCATTCGGCGAGTGCGGCGACCGCCGGGGCTAGCTCCGGTTTGCGCTCGCCGCCGAGCTGTTCAGCGAGTGCTACTGCCACCACACCATCGTTCAACGCACCGAGCTGCTTCAGCAAAGTCTTGCAGCGATGCAGGTAAGCTTTGACGTCGTTCTCCGGCAGCAGCGGCGCCAGGAACTCGACACTGTAGCGCAGCTTCTTCAGCGACTTGCGAAGTTTGTGGAGTTCCTCGTCATCCAGCCTGGCAATGTGGTGGCCGCGATGCCTCACCTTGTGGTCGAGCCGCGCCAGAAGGTCCGGCGCCAGATCAACCAACGGCGTATCGCTCGCGAGTTCCCACTGCGCCAGCCCAAGAACTGTCGCGGTTAGCAGCGGGGCATCCAGCTCAGCCGTCACGCGGGCATGCGCGGCTACGCGCTCGGCTTCGGCAGGCTGTCGCAGCAGGTCGAGCAACGAGGGGGCGATGCCGTGCTGCTCTGCCGCATCGAGCATATCGGTGCAAAACACGTCCCAATCACGCGCCTCACCGAAGATGCGACCCAGGCTTCGCAGCGCGCTGGTGAACTCCGCAGCGGCGTGCGGCTCAATATGTGACTGAAACAGCAGCAACGCGGCACGCGCACGGCGAATGGCGGTGCGCATCTGATGGACGCCCTCGATGTCACCTGACGCGGCAGCCGGCCCGTTGGCCATGAAATGCGCCAGCACGCCGTCCATGATATCCCGGAAGGCATTCGCCATTGTCACATCGGCCGGCAAAGCAACATCCACATGCTTCACCGCCTGGCGCGGATGGCCGGTACGCAAACGCCAGCCACGATCAGCCTTGCTCTCGGCGCCGAGGCTCATCGGCGCGCTCGCATGCAACGCCGCGGCCAGGCGATACATCGATTGCGCATCGCCCCGCTTGAGTTCGAGTTCCAGCTCGCGGATTTCCTCCGCCGCATCGCCCGCCCGGACCTGGCCGCGATCGATCGCTACTTCGAGGGTTGCGTTGTCGTGCTGCACGACACGCACGTCACGCTGCACGTCCGTCACGAAGACTGGTTCGAAC
>DASZGZ010000305.1:0-6525 GCA_035938355.1 Acidobacteriaceae bacterium | reverse complement strand
CGCAGCTTGCGTCCCATGCTGCAGGCTCCTTCGAACCCTTAGCCAATTGAATAGTGGGCTGCGCCGCATTATGGTGCACGCAGCATTTCTTAGACCACGCGGCAACTTTTGAAGTCTGCGCTCGGTCTGTTCCGCTTTTCGCTTCGGACTTGTAGCGGCGCGCTGAGGAGTATTGAAAACTCTCTGCTAGCATGGCACTCAGATCACGACGACTTGAGGACGGTGCCGCTAGTGGAGACGACGATTTCATGAAGGCGTCCGCTCGGCCCGGTTTGTACACGGCTTTATTTGCGGCGGCCACTCTCATCGTTCTGGTCCTCGCCTACATACCGATCATTCGGGCACACCAGGGGTGGGAGGACGAGATCTTCTGGTTCTCCACATGCCTTTCGATGATTCGGCATCAGAAGCCAGTTCCTTCCGTGTTGAACGACTTTGCTGGGACGCACTCACCGCTGCGCTTTTATGGGCCAACACTCTTCTGGGCCGGCGCACTGGTGATGAAGATTTTTGGAACCACGGTACGAATCTGGCGCAGCTACGCCTTCGCAGGAAACGTGGCCTTCCTGCTCGCAGTAGCACTCCTCTTCCGTCGCCTTTCCCGCTCATGGTGTTCGATCGCGATCGTAGCGTTTGTGTTTTCATTGTCGCTCGGCGGCAGTTTCGGATTTTCCCTGCCTGGACGTCCGGACGCGTGGACGCTTGGCGTAATCCTGCTGGCGCTGGCGGTCGCTGGACGAGAGCGCGGGCATCCATCGCAGACCGGGGGAGCTTTCAATCTGCGCTGGCTGAGCTTTGGAATCCTGATGGGCGTTGCAGCAAGCACAACCCCACGATGCTGGCCATTGCTGTTCTTCCTGTTGGCGACGCTACCCATGCTGGTTGCGAAAAATAGATTGCGCTCAGTGCTAATTGTCGCCGTCGGGTGCCTGGTAACTCTCACACTCCTGCTGCTGCCAATGCACACCACTCCCTGGGGTCATGTGCTCTTCGTCCAGCAGGCGAGCAGCAACGACAAGGTAAATATCTCTCCGCTCATGGGCGGAGCTTGGGGATTTGGGCATTCTACGACCCAGCTGATGTACTACGGCACCCTGCTCATCATCATCGCTCTATTGTTTCTGCCGCGCTGGTCTGAGCAGGAAGCCTTCGGCAAATGGTTGCTGGTTGCTGGGTTGCTCAATCTTTTTGCGACACTGCTGCTTGTCTCCCGCGCGTTGAACATGTCAACCTACTGGGCCTTTCCGCTCGAGATCGTCGCGATGCTGGGTTTCACGCAATATGGGAAAGGTCGGGGCGCACGGTTCGCTCGAAGGCTCGGCGTCTTGATGCTTATTTACATGGCCGTGTTGCGCACAGCAAGAGAGCTGCCGGTTGTCATGCACTGGAAAGACAGAGATCCAGCACCAAGGGCAGCAGAGATCGCGGCCGTGATTCCACCGGGCAGTTTGGTTTACGGACCAGTGGGGCAGTATTTCTACCCGACTCTAAAAAGCGGGTCGGAATATCGCTACTTGGTGGAGCGGACAACGCCAGGTCTCTCGAGCACCCCGGGCCGTATCGATTCCGAGACGCCGATGATAGCTGCGTGCCGGAGCAGAGCGTACCTCGTGTGGCCGACAGACACAGATGGCGAGGCACTGCCGCAGCTTGCTCATGCGAGTATGAGCCGCGTTGCGGATCATCGCGCGCTGCCGCAGTACATCTCTCATTTTGAGCAAATGGTCGAAAGGGTACCGGGAGGAAGATCGGAACCCGACGAAGAAGGATTCGTTGTCTATCGCCTGCAGATGGATCCGCAGTATTGCGACAACGTGACAGATGGGCGCACGCCGTACGCAGTCCGCTGAAGTTCCGCAATCGACCACCTTCTTATAGCATTGGTTTCGAGAACAAAGAGGACGACAAGAGAGGAAAATGCAACGACCGCTGGTGCTAGCCATTCTGGATGGGTGGGGATATCGCGCGGAGCGCGAAGCGAATGCGATTGCCCAAGCCCGGAAACCGAATTATGACAAATTGCTGCGCGAGTTTCCGAACACGCTGCTGCATGCCTCGGACCATTTCGTCGGGCTGCCGGATGGGCAAATGGGCAATAGCGAGGTCGGACACCTGAATATTGGTGCGGGCCGAGTGGTGTCGATGGACATCACGCGCATCGATGCGATGATCGCGAACGGCAGCTTCTACGAACATCCAGAGATTGTGCGAGCGATTGACCGCGCGTGCGAGGGCGGGCATCAACTGCACCTGCTGGGGCTGGTCTCCGATGGCGGTGTGCACTCGCAGCAGAAGCATCTGCATGCGCTGCTGCGGGCAGCGAAGATGCGGGGCGCGGAGCGCGTGTACGTGCATGCATTCCTCGACGGGCGCGACACGCTGCCGACGAACGGCGCGGGCTATCTGGAAACCCTCGAGCGCGCGATGCAGGAGATCGGTGTAGGCCGACTGGCGACGGTCAGCGGCCGCTACTACGCTATGGACCGCGATCGTCGCTGGGAGCGCGAACGGCTCACATTCGATGCCATGGTGAAGGGCACGGCCGAAGCGGGCGCGCACGGCGATGCCATCGCACGCGTGAAGCAGAGTTACAACCATGGCGTGACAGACGAGTTCGTTGTCCCCTTCGTTGTGGCGGATGTGGCAGGCGCCCCGGTCGCGCGAGTGCGCGATGAGGACGTCTGCATCTGTTTCAACTATCGCGCGGACCGCGTGCGGCAGATTACGCGCGTGCTGGCGCGCGAGAGCGGGCTGACCGCCTCGGGCGGTCGAGAGCTGCCCGGCGCCGAAGACCTGGACAAGATAATCCCGCGCTTCGAAGTTCCGAAAAACCTGCACTACCTCTCGATGACGCAGTATGACAAGCAGTTCAAAGTGCCGATGATCCTGCTGCCAGAGTCGATGGAAAATCTGCTGGCGAACCGGCTCGCGGATGCCCAACTGCGTAATCTTCGAGTAGCGGAGACAGAAAAGTACGCGCACGTGACGTACTTCTTCAACGGCGGTATCGAAAAGGAGTTCCCCGGCGAAGACCGGCAGATGGTGCCGTCGCAAAAGGTGGCCACTTACGACCTTGCACCGGAGATGAGCGCGCGTGGGATTGCGGATGTCGTAACAAATGCGGTGTCAGATACAGCCTTCCAGCTAGTCGTTGTGAACTTCGCGAATGCCGATATGGTAGGGCATTCGGGCAAGCTGGAGCCGACCATTCGTGGCGTGGAGACCGTAGACGCGTGCCTGGGTCAACTTTACGCTGCGCTGCGGCAGGCCGGCGGATCGATGCTGATCACCGCGGACCACGGCAACGCGGAGCTGCTGGTGGATCCGGTGACTGGCGGACCGCACACGGCGCACACCACCAACCCGGTGCCGCTCGTGCTGGTGAGCGCGGACGCGGCAAAGTACCGGCTGCGCGAAGGCGGTTCGCTGCGGGACATCTCCCCGACAGTGCTGGCAATGCTCGGGCTCGATCAGCCGGCGGAGATGAGCGGGGCGGATCTTCGCCTAAAGCTGTAGAAAAGCGGTGCTATTTGCGCTTTCGACTGGCTGCGCTGAGCTCCTTCTTGAACGCGGCGATCGTGCGCTCCTTCACCTTTTCTGTAGGCAGGCCGCGCCGTTCGAGCGTCTGCTCAAGGCGGAGCACTGGATCGGCGGGTCCATCGAGCGGCCATGGCTGGCAGTCGATCAGCGTGGGACCTACCCCGCGCCGAGCGCGATGGATGGCCTCCTGCGCGACGCGATAGATGGCGACGACATCGTTGCCGTCCACAGGGATGCCATAAAGGCCAAGGGAATTGGTGTGCCGCGCGCTGCTTAGGTCGGCGTTCGCGGCGGTTTCAACGACGAAGAGGATGCCCAGTTTGTGGAGGGCGGCATAGGACAGCGAGGGGCGCAGCGCATCCAGTGAGACGACGCCGGGGCCGCTGAACGCGAGGACGATTTGCTGCGTGCCCTGGCGCGCCATGGCGTAGCCCGTGGCAATGGCGAAGCGGGCTTCTGCCGTAGGCGCGGAGGAGAGGATTCCGGGCAAGCCTACCGACCCGAGTACGTGTCGCACAGCGTGGCCCCGTGCGAGGGCGGCCAGGCCGTCCTCGGCCGCGGGCATAACCGTGTCGCCGTCCTTGAGATGTGTCACAGTTCCGGTAACGATTGCTTCGGGGGCCACCAACGGTGCTGCGGCCTTCCTTGGGCGGTTCCGCTGGCGCAGCAACCGCGTGCGCAACAGCGTGACGTACAGGTGCTGTAGCCGTGCATCGGAGATAAGGGGATGCGGAGTGGCGGCGGTGGCCGCGCTGGGCCGTGTTGGCATGTTCAGCGGTGGTCCTTGTAGTGGTTTGCGACGCGGATGCGAATCGATGAGGTCGCAAACGATTGTAGAGCACTTTCACGACAGTGATGCCGTCGGGCGCGACGCCGCTGTGCAACTCCGGCCAAAGGCCGATGCGTGACCGGCGTCACGCTGGCGATTAGGTCCGGTAGAAAGTTAAACCGGGAGGCGTGCGTCAGAGTGCCACAGCCAGCGACGATACGCAACGAGTGCTTTTCAACAGAAGTGTGCATAAGCCTGTGCACAAGAGCGCCGCGTGAGCGATTCACGCAGTGTTTATCGACGGTTGCACGCCCTGCACTACTTTCGTTGCACGTGTGCCAACCTGCCGTGAGGTGCTGCATTCGCTCACGGGCGGGTGCCTCAGGTGGAGTAGTCGGCGTTAATGGAGACGTAATCGCGGGTGAGGTCACAGGTCCAGAAACGGCAGGCGCCGCTGCCGAGGCCAAGATCGATGTGGACGGTGAATTCGGGCTGGCTGAGGTAGCGGTGTGCGGCAGCTTCGTCGAAGGTCGCGGTGCGTCCACCGTGTTCGCAGATGAGGAGATCGCCGAGACGAATGGCGATGCGTGCCGGATCGACCTCGGCGCCGGAGTAGCCGATGGCAGCGATCATCCGGCCCCAATTGGGATCGCTGCCAGCCCAGGCAGTCTTAACCAGGGGCGACTGCGCGATGGCTGTGGCGATGAGCAGGGCGTCGGCGTCCGAGGCGGCCCCGCGAATATTGAGTTCGACCAGGTGCGTGGCGCCTTCCGCATCGGCAACGATCTGTTTTGCCAGCGAGATGCAGACTTCGCCGAGCGCGGCGGCAAACGGGCCGGAGTTGTGATTGCTAAGCGTTGCGCCGGAAGCACCACTGGCGAGCAGCAGCACGGTGTCGTTGGTAGAGGTGTCGCCGTCGATGGAGATGCGGTTGAAGCTGCTCTCCGCTGCCTCGGCGAGGAGTCGCTGGAGCAGCGCGGGCTCGGCAGCGGCGTCGGTGCAGAGGTAGACGAGCATGGTGGCATGGGGCGCCGGAATCTGCCCGGCTGAGAGCTGCGGATGAATCATGCCTGCACCCTTGGCGATGCCGGCGATCCGCACCTGTCGGCCATCGACCTCGACGGTGGCACGGGCGGTCTTGGGCCGCGTGTCGGTGGTCATGATCGCGGTGGCGACGCTCGAAAAATGCTCTGCTGTGTCGCCAACCGCTTTGCTGAGGGCAGGTAGCGCGGCGCGGACTTTCTCGACGGGGAGGGGCACGCCGATGATCCCGGTGGAGGAAGGGAAGACTGCCTGCGGTGCGCAATCAAATGCCCGCGCGGCGGCATCACAGCACTGCTCGGCCGCCGTGATGCCCGCATCTCCGGTGGCGCAGTTGGCATTGCCGGCGTTGACGAGCACGGTGTGGACGCGGCCACCGTTCACGGCCAGATGCCGGCGATCGACGAGGAGCGGTGCAGCCTGGATCTTGTTGGTGGTGAAGAGTGCGGCGGCGGTCGCAGTCTGCGGCGCGATGATCGCGGAGAGATCGGCGCGGCCGCTTGGTTTAATGCCGGCACGCACGGCTCCCCACAGAAATCCACGGGGCAAAGGGGGGGTTGTATCCATGAAGCTTTTACTCTAACAAGAGTGATGAGCGCGAACGAAAACACGGAGTGGTTCGCCGAGCTGCGCGATGTGCACGTGGCGCGTGGCGAGACGGTGGTGCTGCATGGGATCGACCTGGCGATAAAGCGTGGCGAGCACGCCGTCATCCTCGGTCCAAATGGCTGCGGCAAATCGAGCCTGATCAAGGTGCTGACCTGCGAGTGCTATCCGCTGGCGCGCGAAGGATCGATGGTACGAATCTTCGGTCGCGAACGCTGGGTAGTGGAAGAGTTGCGTAAGCGGTTGGGCGTGGTCTCGGCAGATATGCCGGGTCCGAGCACGGCGCACACGCCCGGGCGTGACGCGGTAGTGTCCGGATTTTTTGCAAGCTCGACGCTGTGGCCGCACCTTGTCGTCACGGCTGAGATGCGTGAGAGCGCAGCGGAGGCGATGGCTCTGATGGAGGCGACGCATCTCGCAGCGAAGCACGTAGGCGAAATGTCAGCGGGGGAGTCGCGGCGCATCATGATTGCGCGTGCGCTGGTGCACCGGCCGGAGATGCTATTGCTGGACGAGCCTTCGAATGCGCTGGACCTACGTGCCCAACGAGAGCTGCGCGAGACGCTGCG
>DASZGZ010000304.1:0-7287 GCA_035938355.1 Acidobacteriaceae bacterium | reverse complement strand
CGATCGCTCCCGAGCCCGTGCCGTCTTCTACTGAATCCTCTCTAGTGTCCACCGCTACGTCCCGCTGAAGCTGCCGCTGCGCTCAACCAATCGCAGACAGGCGACGGGATGCGTGTGCCCTGATCAGGCCGCAGTGGCTTCCGCGGGAAGTGGCTTGCGGAGCGCCAGGATGAGCAGCGCAAGAAGGCACAAGGCGCGCAACTGAGCGCCGAACCGAGCTCCGTGAAAGACGATGTAGCTCTGTGGAGTGAGGATGACTGCAAAGAGCAGGAAATAGGGAATGAGTATGCGTTGCTGGTCGTCCGGCAGGCGCAAGGCAAGAACGCAGAGAATAGCGAGCGGCGCATAGAGCGAAAGAAGCGTGTAGTCGTAGGAAACGGGCGGAATGCTGATGCTGAGCACCGAAAGTATGAGGATCTGGTTTGCCGGCGGAAGCTTCCAGATACGCCCGAAGTAAAGAGCGAGGCAGGTGACGGCTACGAGCCAGGTGTAGGGACGGATCAGCGGCGTCAGGTCCGGTTGCCAGGGGAGCGTGACGAACTTTATTAAGCCGAAGAAGGAGTGATCGTAGCCAAGGTCCCAGGTAGAAGCGGCATAGTACTTCCCGAAGGCCTGAAGCTGATTGAGATCCCAGTGAAATGCGTACGCGATGTCCGGGCTGAGGGCGCGCAGCGCGATGAGAGTGAGAGCAACTGTGATGAAGGCGCCGAGGACGATCTCACGATAGCGTCGGCGCGGCAGAAAGAGACTGAAGAAGATGAATGGATAGAGCTTGAGGGCGGTAGCGAGACCGAAACAGATGGCTGCCCATGCGTAATGACCGCGATAAAAGCTCCAGAGGCCGAGGGTGACACCGATCCAAATGAAGACTTCCGTGTTGCCGCGTTGCAGAAGGTGCAGATAGGGGTAGGAAGCGATCGCAACACTAAACGCCACGAGCGCAGCAGTTGGAGCCGCAAGTCCTCGCTGTCGCAAAACCTGGAAGAAGCAAAGGGTGAAGAAGACACCGGATGCAAGAAGGAGTATGAAGAATCCCCAGAAGGGATGAGAGGTAGCGTAGAAGGCCTCGATCGGCAGCACCATCGCCGGCGGGTACATGAAGTCTTCAAGCCGGTGGAAGAATGCCTGCGTGCCGAACAGGTAGAAACGCTCTCTGAAGACGAAGAAGTCCGCTAAGAAGGATCGGGGACCAAACAGGCCGGGGAAGGTATAGGGAAGGCCGAGGTTCAGCCAGCGTGCAACTAATGAGGAGCCAAGAGAGATGATGGTGAAACTCAGGATGGCGAAGAGGAAATAACGAAGGCTGCGGGGAAGCGAGAGAGGTGGCCGGGAGGGGTTCTGGTCCTCGGTGGTTCGATGATTCGGCTGCGGCGTCGATGCCATCAAAAACGTTGCCGTGCGAGGAGCTGGTTTTCCGCGGCGGTGACCGAGAGGCCACTGTACGGTTGCTTTGCAACGCAGCGCTCTTCGGAACAGAGGAAGTTCATGTCGCCGTAGCCGCGGACCGGACAGCGCAGGATGCGCCCTGTTGCGTCGAGCGGAGTGCAGCCGGGGTGATGGGAGATGGTGCGTGACCAGTCGATCTCGTTGGGATGGCTTCGCACCAGATGAATGGTCTCTTCAGCGATGAGGGCGAAACACAGCAGCAGCATCAGAGACAGGGACTTCAGGCTCAACAGTTGCGCTGGGCGCATGCCGCGATATCCCCTTCGAGACGACCCGGGCGCCGTGATGCGTTGTGCTTAGCGCTACGGATCGGAAGCTTGCCGCAATACGTTCGACCCCAGAAGCTTAGCAGGACGCGCTATCTCTCAGCAGCTTCCCGCATGCACCGAAGTGGTGAGGGGCTGGCGAGATCTCGTGAAAGACATGGTGGTGTTCTGTGTCGTTGTCATCGGGCAAAGCGGCGTGACAGAGTAGATGCGTGACGAAGAAATCGAGCGATGCAGTAAGTGACGATCGCGCAGTGGCACCCGGTGGCCCATCGGCGAAGCCGGCGGGGGTGTATCTCATCGCGCTGTTCTTTACCGCGGTGTGGCTCTTTTCCGTCGGCAGCCTGGTCTATGTGTTGTTGTACAAGTTCACGCCGGCGATGCGGCGGCAGTTGAGTTTCACTCCAGCGGTGGCGTCGCTGGGGCTCGCCGACCTGAACCTGCTGCTGACGGTGGTGGCTTCGTGGCTGCTGGTGGCTATGCGCCGGATCGGGGCAGGGCTGCTGCTCGCCTCAACGGTACTGGTTGCGGGGCTATGCGCACTCACCTGGCCTGCATTGATCCCGGCCTACCTGCGTCAGCCGAGCGGTGAGCTGCTCCACCCCTTGTTGATGGGAGGGGGCAACCTGCTGGTCCACATCGCGGCAACGGCATATGCCTTCCGCCTGAACAGCAAGGGACTGCTACGCTAGCCATGATGCGAATCATGATGCGGACCACGGCGAAACTCGAAAGGAACGCGGCGGGCGCGACAGTGACGATTGCCGGCATGGCGGCGCTGATGCTTGGGGGTTGCACGGTATACCCGGAGCAGAAACAGCCCACGCTGACGCAGACGACGAGCGCGGAACAGGTGAACCGCATCTTCTGGCAGGATGTGGAGCAGGCGAAGTGGGCGCAGGCGAATGCGCTGTTGGCGCCGAATGCGGTGTGGCGGGTGAATGGGGAAGTCGTGCCCCGGGCGCAGATTGTGCCGTGGCTGCAGTCACTTGGGGTCCATGGCGCGCAGGTGAGCGATGTGGCGCTGACGCCTGCGGTGAACGATATGAACCTGGTCTATACGGTGCAGGTTCAGTCGGACAAAGCCGTCTCGGCGGAGGCAGGCGCGAATTGCGCGGGGCGTCCGCAGACGCTGCGCGCGCTGGCGGTATGGCAGCAGCCGCAGCTGACGGGCGACCCAGCGAAGGACAAACAGGCCAGGAATAAGGCGTACGCGGGCTATCTGCTGACGGTGCATGACCTGACGGTTGCGGCCAATGGCAGCTGCCGTTAACTCCGTCGTAGCGCCGGTGGGCGTGGAGGCTTGGGCGGCAGGCGATCTTCCGGAGATGCGCGCTGCGCTGCTTGCCTGGTATGCGGCGCACAAGCGCGACCTGCCATGGCGCGCCACGCGCGATCCATATCGCATCTGGGTATCGGAGATCATGCTGCAGCAGACGCGGGTGGCAGCGGTACTGGAGCACTACCGGCTTTTCCTGGAAGCATTTCCGACGGTGGAGTCGCTGGCTGCTGCGAGCGAGCCGGAGGTGCTGGCGTTGTGGAGCGGTCTGGGCTATTACCGGCGGGCGCGGATGCTGCATCGAGCGGCCAAAGTGATGGCACATGAGTTTGCGGGCGCGATGCCGCGAACCGCAAAGAGACTGCTGGCGCTGCCGGGCGTGGGCGCCTACACGGCGGCGGCGGTGGCGAGCATCGCGTTTGGCGAGCCGGCGGCCGTGGTGGACGGCAACGTGGAGCGCGTGCTGGCCCGGGTGGCGGGGTGGTCGGCTGCGGAGACAGGATTTGCAACTAAAGTGCGCACATATGCGGACGCGCTGGTGGATCCCAGCCGGCCGGGGGACTTCAACCAGGGAATGATGGAGCTGGGCGCGATGGTTTGCCTGCCACGCGCGCCGTTGTGCCTGGGATGTCCCTGGCAGCCGTGGTGCCGGACCCGCGGCGAGCATCCTGTGGCGGCGCGGCGGCCGCAGCAGCGGCAGAGTAGCGCGCGCGTGGTGTGGCTGCGCGGGGCCGGCGTGAAGAAGCAGGTGCGGCTGGTGCAGCGGCCGGCGGAGGCTTCGCTGATGGCGGGGATGTGGGAGCTGCCGTCGCATGAGCCGAAGCAGGGTGAGACGCCGGAGTTCACGGTCCGGCATGTCATCACGGTTACGAATCATGTGGTGGATGTGTACGTGATACAGGCGGGGGCACCCCCTAAGGACGGCGAGTGGGCGCCAGTAAGCGAGTTGCCGCAGCGCGCGCTTACCGGGCTGACGCGGAAGGTGCTGCGCCGGCTTGGCTGCATCAGCTGATTCGGAGCCTATTTCTGCAGGAACTCTGACATAGAGGGTGCCGACGCTGCGGCTCGCGGTGGATTGGGCAGGCCGAGCTCGTCCATCACCGTATGCAGCGTGCTCTGGTGCTGATAGAGCGTGCTGGAGGTCTGCGTGTAGCCGGTCTTTGCGGCCGGACCCCAGAAGACGCAGGCTACATGGCCGCCGCCGTGCGTGGTGTCGCTGGTCGCTGCTTCATCAAAGTCGACGATGAGAAGGCCGTCGCCTCCCGGAGCGAATGCGGGAGAGTTGGATAGCGGAATGACTACTTTCGTCTGCAGCCAGGAATCTGCCTGCTGTGGCGTTCCGTTGTGTGCGTCGTCGTTTACATCGGGAACGATGTAGGAGAACTCGGGTAGCGTGCCATTTGCAAGGTCGGTAGCGAACTGGGTAAACGGCCATATGGTTTGATTCGCAACCGCCGGATTGCTCGCGATATCGGAAAGCATGGCGAAGGGGTTATGGCGGATGAGATAGAGGCCGGTGTTTCCACCGACATAACCGTTAGATATCCCCTCGGCATAGATCCTGAACGGGATGTTAGCTGCCAGCATGTGCCGAGCGATGTTATCGACATTCCAGACCACTGTGGAGTTGTCATCCGTCGTCAGCAACTGGCCGGTGGTGAGCATGAAGTAGTTGCCGATGGATGGATGCGAGTTCGCATAGTAGTTGGTCGCGAGGGCGCCATTGGCAATCAGCTGGTTGAGATTCGGCCACGCGCTGTTGCGAACAACGTTTGCGTAGCTCGTGTTCTCTTCCATGACCATGACGATGTGCCGGCTCTGCGCCGCCTGCGGTTGTACGGTGACGGTCGCCATGGCTGACTTAGTTATGTCCTGAACACTTGTCGCTGTGATAGTTACGGAAGCAGCGGCGGCAGGCGCGGTGAAGAGTCCGCTGGAATTGATGGTGCCCGCGCTGGCGGACCATGTGACCGCAGAGCTGAAGCTGCCGGTCCCCTGCACGGTGGCCGTACACTGCGAGGTCGCCCCGGGGCTGACAGTGGATGGATTGCATGCCGCCTTGACTGAGGTAATTGTGGAGGAGGGGGAGGGTGCCTGAACGGTGATGGTTGCGGTGCCGGACTTGGTCGGGTCCTGAGTACTGGTCGCGGTCACCGTTACATTGCCCGCCGACGTCGGCGCGGTGAAGACGCCGCTGGTGTTTACTGTGCCACTGCTCGCCGACCATGTGACGGCAGAGCTAAAGGTTCCCGAACCCTTCACGATCGCAGTGCATTGGGCCGTTGCGCTCACCGCAATTGAGGAAGGCGTGCAGGACGGGGCGACGGAGAGGATCGTTGATACAGGAGCGGGCTGATTGTTGCCGGTGCTGGCTCCGCCGCCGCAGCCGATGAGAGCGAAGAAAAGCAGAGATATGCCTAAGGTATGCGGGAATGGATGCCTAAAGAGTCCCCGTGTATGTTGGCCCCTCGAATCGCCCATGTGGATATTGATACTCCACAGGACGGCCGCTGCGCCTGCGACATAAGAGTTATGTGGAACCTAAAACCTTAAAAGAAGATGAAGCTCAGTGGGTTATAGCGTCGTCTGCGCGGCGCCTCCTGGCTGAGCTTCATCCGAGGGAGAAAACTTGCCTAGAATCCGCGCCTGGCTTCATCTGCATCCTCTGCCAGGTCGTGCAACAGGTTGAAGAATGTCGACGATTGACCGATAAAGAGTCCCATGTCCGTCAGGAACTTCACGACACCCATCGCGATGCCGTTGGTCTCCGTGGGACGGATGACGGAACATGGCGGAAGCTTCCGGCTCAGGAATGGGCACGGCTCCGGCATGATCAGGTTGGTCTGGAACGTCTCGCCGCCGAAGGGTGGTGAGTTGAGGTCTGGGAAGGTGACGTGGACGCCTGTCACCGGATCCACCGCTGACAGAACCTTCGCGTTTCCCGCCTTGTCCTGCCAGGTCTGGAAGTGCATGGTTTCGGTGGGGCCGATGCTGATAAGAATGCGCAGGACTTCGACGCTGTGCGCTCGCTGCGCCATGGCGGGATAGAGGGTGGTGCCGCCCTGTTCGATAGTGGCGAAGTGAAAGCCGGCGGTGTTGGCGATCGCCTGAAGGAAGTTTGGATGTTTGGTGTCATCGTCGGTCCTTGGGATGGCGGTGTGCTCTCCGACGGCGAGCGAGGGAATGGCCTGAGGAAACTTGAAGTTGGGGTCGAGGTCAGGGTTATTGTTGCTGCTGCGGTAGCGTGTCCACCAACTCGTATCCACTGTGAGCTGCATGAGGTTAGTAATTCGTTTCTTCCGACTTGAGCCTGTCGCCATGCTGCCGGGCAAGGTGCGAAATGGTTCAAGGCTTACGGGGTCTGCTCCCTTCGAAACCAGATAGGCGTTCAGGAAGTGCCAATGTGTGAATTCATCGTCCGTGTTGTCGTGAACGTACTGAGCCATATCGGAGTCCAGGAACGAGAGAGCGTTGGTAAACGCAGGATTACCGGTGCCATCCGGCTCTTCGCGATCCTGAACGCCACAAAGCTCGTTGTACTGTACCCAGAAGTCAGTCTCGATGATTTCTGCGGCCGCCGCGAAGCGAAGCATAGCTGCATCGCCGAAGGTGAGGCGACCGCTATGTTCACCCTTCTCATCATCGCCCGCCTGTGCGAACGAGTTATTTGCCAGGAGCCCGACGCCTGCTGCTGTGGCCAATCCATTCTTCAAGAATGAACGCCGATTGGTTGCGGCTTTCATGCTGCTCCACATCTCGTGCATACAGAGCCTCCTGACCCCGGAGCTTGCGCTTCGAAAAATGGGACAGGTGTCAGAGCAAAGTAATAGTTTTGTCATCTGTTTATCGGTATTCGGTGACAATGCTGGTATCGGGCTGCAGCCGCGCCGAATGGGCCGGTCGGAGACTTGCGGGGTCATCGGTGATAGCCTTCCTTTACTTCATGGGAGCCGATTCGAGCATGTCTTTCAGCACGAACAATGTTCTTCTGACCATCACGATTGCCGGCTTGACTGTGCCGGCGCTGGCCCAGGCAGTGCAGGGACTACCGGCGGTGCCGCAGGTGGCGGGAGTGCCGGCACCGGCGCAGCAGGCGGCGCAGCATATCGATCCGGAGCGGATTCGCGCATCGGTGAAGTACCTGGCGGATGACAAGCTGGAGGGACGCGGTCCTGGTACCGAAGGCGACCGCTTGGCGGCGAAGTATCTCTCGGAACAGTTTGCTTCCTATGGATTGAAGCCGGCGGGAGACAACGGCTCGTGGTACCAGAAGGTGCCGCTCTACGCCGTGAGTAC
>DASZGZ010000303.1:0-2808 GCA_035938355.1 Acidobacteriaceae bacterium | reverse complement strand
GATCAGAACCTCGGCAAAGAGGTCGTCCCTGCGCGGGACACGCCGAATTTCATCGCCAACCGCATCGGCACCTTTTTCATCCTGGAGACACTCCGCGTGATGGAGGAAGAGAGTCTGGGTGTGGAAGAGGTGGACGCGCTGACCGGCACCGTCATTGGCCTTCCGCGCACCGGCACCTTCCGGCTGGCGGACATGGTTGGGCTGGACATCCTTTCGCATGTGGCGCGGAACTTCGCCAGGGCAAAGCAGGACCGGGGCGGTCAGTCGGCGCTGCCTCCGTTTCTTGAGACGATGCTCGAGCGCAAGTGGCTGGGTGACAAGACCGGCGGTGGCTTTTATAAGAAGGAGCGCGGAGCGGATGGCAAGGACGCGCGCCTCGTACTCGATCTGCAGACGCTCGAATATCAGCCATCGTCCAAGCCGAAGCTGCCGGCGCTCGAGATGGCGAAGAACGTGGAGTCGCTCCCTGAGCGGTTGCGGATGCTCCTGAGCGGTGACCAGAAAAAGGACAAGGCCGCGCGCTTCCACTGGAAGCTGATGACGCGGCTGTGGAACTACACGGCCGACTGCCTGCCTGAGATCGCCGACTCGGCGGCCAGCATCGATCGTGCGATGCGCGCCGGTTACAACTGGCAACTCGGCCCGTTCGAGATGTGGGATGCCGTGGGCGTGGCTGACACTGTGAAGCGCATGCAGGCGGCGGGTGAACGCGTCAGCCCTGTGGTCGAGACGATGCTGGCGAGTGGCGCCACCACCTGGTATGGGGAAGACGGAGCAGCCTGTTACGACCCGACGAGTAAGAGCTACCAGCCAGTAGCGCGCCCAGCAGGCGTGGCGCGGATCGCGGATTTCCGCGCCAGCCATGGCGTGGTGCGCGGCAACCACGGCGCCTCGCTCATCGATCTGGGTGATGGCATCGCCTGCATTGAACTGCACTCGAAGAAGAGTGCGATCGGCGATGACATCATGCGGCTGATCACGAAGACACTCGAGCCCGCATCGGATGCGGTCCGCGATTTCCGCGGATTCGTCATATCGAGCGATGCGGACAACTTCTCCGTCGGCGTAAATCTGATGCAGCTCCTGCTTGCCGCGCAGGAGGATGAGTGGGAGGACGTCGACCTCACAATCCGCGCCTTCCAGCGGATGACGCAGTCGATCAAGTTCTGCCCGCGACCCGTCGTGGTCGCGCCCTATGCACTCTGCCTGGGCGGCGGCACCGAGATTTCGCTTCACGGCGCGCGGCGTCAGGCACATGCGGAGCTCTATATGGGGTTGGTAGAAACCGGCGTTGGCCTTATTCCGGGCGGCGGCGGTACCAAGGAGTTCGCGCTGAAGGCCACGGACGAGGCCATTCGCGCCTTCGGCGATGCATCGCGAGTCGCGATCTCGACCGAGATCGTCGACACGATGAAGCAGGCATTCGAGACCATCGCGATGGCCAAGGTCTCAACCTCTGCCGCGGAAGCGCGGGCGTTGAATCTGCTGACGCCGGACGATGGCATCACCGTGAATCGCGAGCGGCTGCTGCTGGATGCAAAGGCAGCAGCAGCGGCGCTTGCCGATAGCGGCTACCTGCCGCCAGCGATGCGTATGGATATTCCGGCCGCAGGCGAGAGTATGCGGGCGACCCTGAAGCTGGGTGCTTACATCATGCTGCAGTCCGGCTACGCGAGCGAGCACGACGTGAAGGTAGCTGGGCACGTCGCACACATTCTGTGCGGCGGCCGTGTGGCGCCGGGCACGCGCGTCAGCGAACAGTACTACCTGGACCTCGAGCGCGAGGCGTTTCTCTCGCTCTGCGGCGAGCGCAAGACGCAGGAACGCATCGCCTACACATTGAGCAGCGGTAAACCACTGAGGAATTAGTCATGCAGGAAGCAGTGATTGTCAGCACCGTCCGCACTGCGGTCGGCAAAGCGGGAAGAGGAAGTCTGGCCAATGCCCGCCCGGACGACCTGGCCGCTACAGCTATTGAGGGCGCCTTTTCGCGCGTGCCGCAACTCGACCGGAGCGAGGTCGACGATGTGATCCTCGGCTGCGCGCATCCGGAAGCCGAGCAGGGCATGAACGTAGCACGCATCGCGAGCCTGCGCGCAGGCCTGCCGGTCGAGGTCTCGGCAATGACCGTGAATCGCTTCTGCGCCTCCGGGTTGCAGGCGATCGCGCAGGCGGCAGATCGTATCCGCGGCGGTGGCGCATCGGTGGTTCTCGCTGGCGGCACTGAATCGATGAGCATGATCCCGATGGGCGGCCACAAGATCAGCGCAAACCCATGGCTGGTGGACAATCTGCCTACCGCTTATCTCTCGATGGGCCTCACCGCAGAGCGCGTGGGCGAGCGCTTCCATGTCTCGCGGGAGGATGCGGACGGCTTTGCCCTTGCCAGCCACCAGAAAGCGCTGAAGGCGATTGCGGAAGGCCGGTTTGCCGACGAGATCGTGCCCTTCGAGTGGATGGAGCGGACACCGAAAAATGGCTCGGCCAAGCCGACAGAACAGCAGCGCAGCTTCCAGATCGACGAAGGTCCACGGGCGGACACCTCGGCAGAAGCATTGGCAAAGCTGAAGCCCGCATTCCACTCCAAAGGCACGGTGACTGCAGGCAATTCTTCGCAAACCTCGGATGGCGCGGCCGCCACCATCGTGACCAGTGCCGAGCGTGCTGCAGCTCTGGGCATGAAGCCGATGGCGCGTTTTGTAAGCTTCGCGACAGCAGGTTGCGCACCGGACGTCATGGGCATCGGTCCGGTGCATGCAGTGCCGAAGGCGCTGAAGATTGCCGGGCTGAGGCTTGAGGACATTGGTC
>DASZGZ010000302.1:0-16963 GCA_035938355.1 Acidobacteriaceae bacterium | reverse complement strand
CGCCCTGTGCCCCGCCGCCGATGGTGCCCTTTACGTGGCCACCCCGGGCGCACTCGGCATCCTCTCCTCCGGCACGTTCACCTGGAAGACCACGGCCGATGGCCTGCCCGCCGGCCGCATTCTCCATCTCTTCGAGGACCGCCGGGGAGCGCTCTGGCTCAGCAGCGAGAACACCGTGGTCCGCTACGCCGCGGGTCGTTTCGAAACCCTGCGCGCCCGCAGCGGCGGCGCCGGCATTGAGGCCTTTTACGAGGATCGTGAGGGCAACATGTGGCTCGGCACCGAGGCCGCGGGACTGCTGGAGCTGCGCGAACAGCGCTTCACCACCCTCACCACCGCCGATGGTCTCCCCGCAGACGCGGTTCGCACCCTCCTCGCCGACAAAGACAGCATCTGGGCCGGCACCGACGGCAATGGCCTCGCACACATGACCGGCTCTACATGGCAAATCCTGACGACGCAGCAGGGGCTCGCCAGCAACGCCATCCTCTCGCTTGCCGCCGAGCGCGATGGCTCGCTCGCAGTCGGTACGCCGGATGGGCTCAGCCACCTGACGAATGGCCGCGCCGTGCCCGCTCAACATAGCGACACACTGCCCGACGACTTCATCCGCTCCCTCCTCTACGACCCGGCCGACAACTCACTCCAAACCGCCGGAGGCTCACTGTGGATCGGCACCCGCCGCGGTCTCGCTCACCAGGCCGCCGGTGGCCTGACATTGTGGAGCCGCAACAACGGCCTGGGCAGCGACCTCGTCGGCGCCCTCGCGCTCGACGCCGCTCATACCGGAGCGTTGTGGATCGGTACCCGCGGCGGTCTTAGCCATCTCGAAAACGGTCGGGTCTCGAACCTCACCGCGCGCGACGGCCTCTCGTCGAATATCGTTACCGCGCTCCACGCAGATCCGTCCGGCGCGTTATGGATTGGCACCAATGGCGGTGGCCTCAACCTCCTCCGCAACGGCCACATCACCGCCTTTCCCTCTTCCTCCACCGGTCTGCCGGAAGTCATTCACTCCATCGTCGAAGATGGCCGCGGCAATCTCTGGCTGGGCACCCCTACCGGCATCTACCGCGTCGCGCGTTCCGAGCTTGACGGCTACGCCAGCCATACGATCGCTCAGATTGAGGTCTCCTCTTACGGAGTCGCCGACGGCATGCGCATCAATGAATGCTCCTCCGGCCATCCCGCCGCCGTTCGCACATCGGATGGCACGCTTTGGTTCGCCACCCTGCGCGGCATCAGCGTCACCAATCCGGAGCACCAGAACGAGAATCGTCTGCCGCCTCCGGTCGTCATCGAAAACGTAACCATCGACGATCAGCCCGCGCCGATCGCACCTGCGAAAGGATCCGGTCAAGTCAGCCCTGGCAGCAGAGTCGATACTCCAAGGGATATCGCCGGACTGGTCACAGTAGAGCCCAGCCGCACCCGCCTCTCGCTCCACTACGCCGGGCTCAGCTTCGTCGCGCCTGCCCGCGTGCGCTACCGCTATCGCCTCGACGGCTTCGATCCCAAATGGATCGATGCCGGCGCGCGCCGCGTCGCCTACTACACCAACATCCCGCCCGGCCATTACACCTTCCATATTCTCGCCGCCAATAACGACGGCGTGTGGAACGACACCGGCGCCACCCTCGAAATCCGCGTGCTCCCGCACCTCTGGCAGACCTGGTGGTTTCGCACGCTGCTCGGTCTCGCCCTGCTGCTCATCGGCTATCAGATCTACCGCATGCGCGTGCGCAATGTGGAGCTGCGCTTCGACGCCGTGCTCGCCGAGCGCACCCGCATCGCGCGCGAGATCCACGACACCCTCGCGCAGGACATCGTCGGCATCAGCGTGCAATTGGAGCTCGTCTCCCGCCTGCTCGGCACCTCCGTCGATGCCGCACGCACTCAGCTCGATGCCGCACGCGGACTCGTCAAGAGCAGCCTCAGCGAAGCGCGCAGCTCCATCTGGAACCTGCGCTCCGCTGCCGGTGGCACGAATGACCTGCCCGCGCGCGTGAACCGCGCCGTCACGCAGGCCGCCGCAAACGACCCGGCGAAGCTGCGCTTCCAGGTCCGTGGCACCTATCGCGCGGCGCCACCTGCGGTCGAAGATCAACTGCTCCGCGTCTCCCAGGAGGCCGTCAACAACGCCCTGCATCATTCCGGCGCCTCTACCATCGATGTCACGCTCGTCTACGACACTCGTTCTGTCCAACTTTCGGTTGATGACGACGGCCGCGGTTTCGTTCATGATGCGACGAGGTTCGTTCAGGGCGGCCACTTTGGTCTTCAGGGGATGCAGGAGCGCGCCGCGGAGATCGGCGGTGTTCTCCGCATCGACACGCAGCCCGCGAAAGGTACGCGCATTTCTTTGCGCGTCGATATACCATGAGGACGCTTGAGAATGCTGCCTTTGATCCCATCTCCCGTCGCTTCCACTAAACCCGTGCGTCTGCTCGTGGTCGACGACCACCACATCGTCCGCCAGGGCCTCATCGCTCTGCTCGCGACCGTTCCCGAGATGCAGGTCGTGGCCCAGGCCGCCGATGGAGACCAGGCGCTTGCGCTTTATCGCGAACACCAGCCGGACGTCACACTGATGGACCTGCGTATGAATACGATGAACGGCGTCGAGGCCACACGTGCCATTCGCGCCGAATTTCCCAACGCGCGCATCATCGTGCTCACCACCTTCGACGGCGATGAAGATATCTACCGCGCGCTGCAGGCCGGCGCCCGCGGATATCTGCTGAAAGGAATGGATACCGAAGAGCTGCTTTCGGCAATTCGTACTGTCCACAGTGGGAAATCCCGTATTCCCGCATCTGTCGCGGAACGCCTTGCCGAGCGTATGAATACCCCGGGACTCACTGACCGCGAGACCGAAGTCCTGCGCCTTATCGTCGGCGGCAACAGCAACAAGGAGATCGCCGCCGCACTTTTTATCTCCGAGGCCACGGTGAAGACCCACATCAACAGCTTGCTCAGCAAGCTCGGGGTGAGCGATCGCACGCAGGCCGCCACCACCGCATTGCAGCGAGGCATCGTCCACTTTGATTAATTCCCGTACACGCCGTTGCTTCCTGCACCTCGCCTTCTGCTCCGCCCTTGCCTTCTCGCTCGCACCCGCGGCTCTTCAGGCGCAGCCAGCCGAGGCATGGCGTGCCGCCACACCGGATGAGCTCAAGTCCGTCATTCCCGCGCGCGCCCCTGTCATCTCCGAGCGCATTGAGACCGAGTTCCGCACCGCCTCCGGCATCACCGACGGCAGCGGCCATTTCATCGCCGGCGTCGTCATGATCACCGCCGGCTACTCTGCTGAGGGCAAGTACTCGCACTATTTCCTGGTGCAGGCGCCCATACGTGTCGGCACCATCGATCTCGCGCCCGGCGACTACGTCTTTGGCTGGACTCGCTCGCAGGACGCACTGAAGGTCAGCTTCTACCAGGCCCCTACCGGCAAAGAAGTAGGCCAGGTGGATGCCGTTCGCAATCCTGTCATCACCCGCGTGGAGAGCTTCCGCATCTGGCCGCCACACGGCAGCGCGAGCGAGCCCCACGCCGTCATCCAGATCGGCCGCTTCTCCTTCCCCTATTCGCTCAGCAAATAGCGCCGCGCCTTGGCGTGCGCCCGCAAGCGTTAGGAGCCAAGCGGCTCAGTTTGCGATCGCCTGAGCGAGTAACGTCGCAATCCTTATTGCTTCCATCCCGTCATCGTCTCTGTCTTCACCAGCTTGCCGCCCTCGGCAAGCACGTAGAGCTTGTTCGCGGCCAGCTTCTTCCACGTGTCCACCTGTCCGGAGGGCCACCGGATCTCGATCGAATCTACGATATCCGCCTTGTCCAGGCCGAAATGCAGCCGCAGGTCATTCTGCGAGTAATAGCTGCCCCCGCTCCGCACCTCATCCACCTGCACCAGCGGCTTCGCGGCTGCCGGATCAGTCTTCGCCGTCACTGTTACGCGAGCGCCGATCCCGGTGCGGTTCGACTTCACCCCAATCGCCTTGATCTTGATCCAGTTGCGCTTCACAGTTGCATCGCAACGTAATAGCTGTGGATACGTATTGACACAATTCACCACCACGTCCATATCGCCGTCGTTGTCATAGTCGCCGAAGGCGCAACCGCGCGCCGGTACCAGGGCCGTGATCCCCGATCCGCCTTTATCGCTCACATCTTCAAATCGCCCGTTGCGCAGGTTGCGATAGAGATACTTGTGCTCTGCGTACGGCGCTTCCGTCTTCGAGCTGCTTACCTCCGGATATACATGCCCATTGCACACCAGCAGGTCCAGCCAGCCATCGTTATCCATATCGAAGAAGCCGATGCCCCAGCCCAGATAGCGCGTGTTCAACCCCAGGCCCGCTTCGTAAGTGCGATCTTCAAAACTGCCGTCACCCAGGTTGCTGTACAGCGAGTCAGTGTCGCCGGCGAAGTTCGTCTTCGCTATGTCCAGCATCCCGTCGCGGTTGTAGTCGCCCACTGACACGCCCATGCCCGCCTGCGGCTTCCCATCCGGCGACAGCGCCGCGCCCGCTTCGATCGCCACATCCTTGAATGTGCCGTCTTTCTGGTTCTGGTAAAGCGTCGCCGCCGTCGAATCATTCGCCACGTAAATGTCCGGCCAGCCGTCGTTGTCCAGGTCGGCCACGGCCACGCTCAGGGCGTAGTTCCCAATAGCGGTCCACATGCCCGCCTTCTGCGATACATCGGTGAACGTCCCGTCGCCATTGTTGTGGTACAGGATGTTCTTCCCGCCCTGCAGGCC
This sequence comes from Acidobacteriaceae bacterium, assembly GCA_035938355.1. Lineage (GTDB taxonomy): Bacteria > Acidobacteriota > Terriglobia > Terriglobales > Acidobacteriaceae > KBS-83. The sequence continues at coordinate 12,204 of DASZGZ010000302.1, read as the reverse complement.
CGGCGGCCCGCACGCCACCATAATTCCTTTGTAGGTGCATGGACCCGACTCCGGCACCGGCGCCGTCTTCAGGTCCAGATCGATGTAGTTCGCCACGAACAGATCGAGACGCCCATCGCGGTCGTAGTCGAGAAAGGCGCAGCCGGAGTTCCAGCGCGTTCTCGTCTGCGTCAGCCCGGCCTTCGCCGTTACATCGGTGAAGGTGCCATCGCCGTTGTTGTGAAAGAGCGAACACTGCCCGTAGTAGCTGACAAACAGGTCATCGTGCCCATCGTTGTCGTAGTCGCCCACGCAGCAGCCCTGTCCCCACCCGCTGCGCGCCAGGCCGGCCTTCGCCGTCACATCGGTGAAGGTGCCGTCACGATTGTTCTTGAACAGGTGGCAGGTCGGCTCTCCTCCCTTGGGAAAACCCTCCAGCCGCCAGCCGTTCACCAGAAAGATGTCGATCCATCCGTCTGCGTCGTAGTCGTAAAAGGCCACGCCACAGCCCGTCGTCTCCAGCAGGTATTTGTTCTTCCCCACTCCGCCGTAGATCGTCTGCGTATTCAGTCCGCTCTGCTTCGCCACGTCCACGAAGCTCACGCCCAGCGGCGTGCCGGCAATCGGCGAGGCCGGCCCCGGCGGCGGCGCCACCGGCTTGGTCTCATAGTCATGCTGCGCGGCCGGTGTCGCTTGTTGCGCTTCCGCGCGAGCCCAGGGTGGAACCGCCATGGCTAACACATCGGCAAACGGTAGCACCAGTGCGGTGCGGCTCAGCGAGCCGAGCACACGTCGGCGGGTCCAGCTCAAATCCAGTACCTCGCGCATTGCAGTGGAAAGTTCGTTTCAGTATAGCGACGCTGATCATGCTCACTCATTCAGCTGGCTTCCCGAGCGCAGCGGCCTTAGCGCGCTCCGCCGCCGCCTCCGCTGTGCGCCCCTGCCGTTCGAGTGCCGTGGCCAATCCGGTATGCGCATCCGCATAACTCGGGTCGCTGGTCACCGCTTCCTGATAGCGATCGATCGCGTCCGCCACCTGCCCCTTCGCCAGCAGCATGTTGCCGGTGTTTGTCGCAAAGGTCGCGCGCTGCCGGTTCACCGCGACACGTGTCAGCTCCGCAGCCTGCCTGCGCTCCGCCGCTGCCTCGGCCTTCTGTCCCTGGTCCGCCAGCACTCCGGCCAGCGTGATATGCGGGCCTGGCTGATTCGGCAGCAGCGCAATGGCGTGCCGCAGCGCATCTGCGGCCTCCGGCAGCTTGTTGTCCTGCTTGTACACGCTGCCCAGCACAGCCCACGCGTCGCCGCTCTGCGGACGCAGCTCGAGCATGTGGCGCAGTTGCCCCTCCGCATCGCCAAACCGCCCCGCCTGCATGTAGAGGATGCCCAACGTGTACGCCGGATCGGGTGAGTTCGGGTCCAGTCGCGCTGCCAACTCCAGCTCCGGCACCGCGCGCGCCGTGTCGTCCTTCAGCTTGTAGGCCAGTCCCAGGTCGTAGTGCAGTTGTTGATTATCGTTATCCAGCTTCAATCCAGCCTGGAACTCGCGAATGGCATCGTCGATGTCGCTCTGCTGCAGATACGCCACGCCAAAATCCTCGTACACCACCGGATCGTTCGGCGTCAGCGCAATTGCCCGTTGATACAGCGGGATGGCCTCCTTCGCCTTTCCCTGCTGCACCAGGGCCAGCGCATAGTTGGTCAGTGCGGAGGCATTTTTGGGCTCAGCTTCCACCACCCGCGCGAACAGTGGGGTCGCCTCGCGTTCGCGTCCCAGCCCCTGCAGCGCAATCGCCGACTGGTAGGCAGCAGCGGAGCTCTCAGGCGCCAGCCGCATGGCTTCCTGCGCCAGCAGTAGCGCCTTGTCGTAACTTCCCTGCGCTGTAGAGGAGAGAGCCAGCTCGTTCAGGACGCCTACATCCTGCGGCTGCTGTTCGTGTGCCACCTCGAGCATCGCCGCCGCTTCGGCCGGCTGGTTGATCGCCATCAAAACAGTTCCCAGGTGCAGGCGCGCCGCCACCATCCTGGGCTCCAGTTCGACTGCCCGTGCAAACTCCTGCTGAGCTGGCGTCCATTGCTGCTCCTGCGCCAGCACTGAACCCAGCGCGTCGTGCAGCGCCGCGTTGTCTGGAGTGGCCGCCACCGCCGCACGCAGGCGTTCAAGCGCAACGGGCTGCTGGCCGGTCTCCGTCAAAGCTCCCGCGTACCCAATTTCGGCCTCCACAGGGAACGCGACCCCCCGCACCGTCAGCTCTTGAAACAGATCCAGCGCCTCGGCCGACTTCCCTGAACGCGCCTCGGCCAGCGCCAGGTTCATCTTCATGTCCTCATCGGCAGGTCGCAACGCAAGCCCGCGCTTCAGCTCCGCCGCCGCCTCCTGCGGACGTCCCAGACTCAGCAGTACCGACCCCAGTGCCGCATGTCCCTCAGGAATCTTCGGCTCCAGTCGTACCACCTCCGCAAAGGACCGCCTCGCCTTCTCGAGATCGCCGGCATTCGCTGCTGCATAGCCCTCATGGAAGGCAGCGTTCGCCTGCTTCGCGGCGACCCCCGGATTGCCGGCGCCTGCCGCCTGCCCGAAAGCGGGGTTGGAAAGCAACACACAAAGGCCGCTCACGAGCATCATCGCGATCGCCGTACGTTTTGTGACCCCGTTCATGGTTTCGAGAGCTTCGGCGCGGTCGCCGCCTGGAGCTCGATCGACTTCGCGGTCTCCCGCTCGGCGTCTTCTGTCCGGCCGGCTGCGCGGTACGCCTGCCCCAGCAGGCCGTGCGTCATGTAGTTGTTGGGATCCATATTGCGCGCACGCTCCAGGTACATTGTGGCCATCGCAGCATTGCGCTGTTTCAGCAGCACCTTGCCCAGCAGGATGTACGGGCCGGTCGAGGTCGGTTCCAGCAGCACGGCGCGGTTCAGGGCCTGCTGCGCCTTGTCATATTCACCCGCGCGCAGATAGGCATCCCCCAGCCTGTCATACAGGCCGCCATAGAGCGGATTGATCGCGCGCTCTTGCTCGAATTCCGTGATCGCATCCATCTCCCGCGCCTGGGCCAGCGCGATCTCCCCCAGCAGCTCGTGCACCAGCGGCATCTTTGGCGCAAGCGTCAGCGCCTTCTGCGCTGAGGCGATGGCCGCAGGCATGTACTCCCTCCGGAAGAGCAGTCGGGCCGAAAGCAGATAGGCCTCCGCGCTCTCCGGCGGAAAGCCGTACTGCGCCGCAAAGGCCTTGCGCGCGTCGTCGTAGCGGCGCGTGTCCATGTAGCAGAGCCCCAAAACGTAGTTTCCATCCACATTCGCACTGGCAATCTTCTGCTCATGCGAGCGTTCCAGCAGAGGAATCGCATCCGCCGGCCGCCCCAGGCGGAACAACGCCACCCCCTGCATCTGTGCCGCTTCCGTGTCGGCCGTGTCCTGCGCCGATGCCCGCGCGAAAGCCGCGGCCGCCTCCTCCAGCTTGTTCTGCTGGTAAAGCGCCATCCCGCGCAGCTTCTCCACGCCGGCTGGCTCCGGTGTTTGCGCCGCCTGCGGCTCGAGGGCATGCAGCGCTTCAGCCGAACGCCCCTCCTGGATCAGTTTTTGCGCCGCGGCGGTGCTCGCCTGCGATGTTGGGGCGGCGGGGACTTGCGCTGTGTTTGAAGGGGTCTGCGCGGCGGCAGTCAGAGAGCCAAGCGCGGCCGCCAACAACAGGGCGCCGCGACGGCCCAGGGGCTCAATACACGACTTCATGGCTTCGACTCTATCCGAAAAGATAATGCGCGGGGCAGGCCGTTGTTTCCCCCGCCATGGACGAGCCTTTGGAATCACCCGGGAACACTTTGGGTGGCTGGCGGAACGCCCTTCCGCCGTCGGGCGATTGAGTCCGGCCCGATCAGTCCACGAAGTAGCCGATCTCGGTCAACACCCGGTCGCTCATCTCCACGCCAAGCAACTTCGCGGCGCGGGTGAGTTGGAGATCCTTTTCAAAACTCTCAATCACGGACGACCGAAGCTCCGTGCCCTGCCGGAGCATCTTCAGCAGCGATTTGCCGTCCGTCATGAAGCGGAAGTCGCCGGGGATTCTGCACGCCGGTCGCACCGTCAGGACAACGGACTCGGATACGCCGGATTCTCTTCCAAAGGAGCCCGTGTGAGCAGTCAGGTTCACTCGCATAATGCTTGGAGGTTGTCATGTGTGCTGACTGCGGGAAATGCGTTCAATAGGGGATACGCCTACCGCTTTCGCCTCATGTTTCCTGCGACCAAAGGGCGTTACTTCCGCTCGTTAGTAAGGTGTACGGCCTCTCGTTGTTTCGTGGATTTCGCCGGTGACGTACATGGCGTCATCCGAAGCAAGAAAAAACGTCCACCCTTGCCAGCTTCCACTCGCTCCCCGCATGAAAAGATGAAAGCATGCAGGTGATCCGCATCAGACCCCTCTGCCTCCTCGTACTTCTCGCCGTCACATATCGCTTTTCACACGCGCAAGGGACCATCCCCACCTTCACGCGCGCCGTTGGCGGAAGCAGCTACACGTTCGCCGGCCACGATCCCGCACAGCCCGGTACCACCGTCATTCCCACCGTGCTCGTTCCGGTCGCGCTTACCTTCGAGGGCAAGACCGCCAGCATGGATGCTGGGCCGGATGTGCCGCGCATTCTCGCGTCGCCCATCTTTTCGAACTACTCCTTTCCCTCCGGAAAGAAAACGCAGTACACCGACGCGATGCTCCGCTCCACGTTTCCGCAGGACAAGAGGGGGCACACCCTGCTCGGCAAGCCGACAGTAAAAGCCGTGACCATCGCCATCCCCGCCGGCTACGGCTACCTGCTCACCTCAAAGAAGAGCGGCACATCGTTCGCCGTCGTCGACTCCGAGTTCCTTGAGAAACAACTCTTCCAGCAGATCCCCCGCCAGGACGGCACACTGGTCATCGCCGTCACCCACAACACCACCTACTACGCCGCAGCCGACGCAACCGTCTGCTGCTCCTGGGGGACGCACGGCGTGGACGCAGCCACCGGCAACTCCTTCGTCCTCGGCTCCTATCTTCGCTCCGCCCCCGCTATCGTTGAGGACGGCGACATCCAGCCGCTCACTCAGCAGCTCGCTGAATTCTTCAACGATCCGCTCCACGATCCACTCACCTACTTCCGCACTGCGACTGCCAGTGGCAACTACTTCCCCGCCTGGTTACTTCCTCCGTTGCAGTCCGGCGAAGATCGGGGTTGCGGGGGCGCTGGTGTCGGATCCAACTACTTCCTTCTCGAGCCCACCAGCACCAATGCCAAAAATGGCTTCCCGGCGTCGCCCTCCTTCACCGCTCGCACGGGGGGCTTCACCTATCACCTGCAGAATGTAGCCTTGATGCCCTGGTATCTTGGGGCCGCCGCACCTCGCGGTGCTGTCTACAGTTTCCCTGATTCCCGTGCGCTCCCCGGGCCGGCCCAGCCGTGTCCCGACGGCAGCATCGGTCTCGCCGGCAACGCCGAGCCTACCGCCGCACCCGCGCCCTCCGGCGGACCAGGCAATGGCCACCAGCTCATCGGCTACTGGACCGGCTCGAGATTCACGCTCAACGCGACACCATTCCAGCTCCACGAGGTGCCGCCGCAGTGGGACGTCGTCCTCGTCGCCTTCGCATCACCCGATAAAACTGCCCCCGAAGGAACCCTGCACTTCCGCGTTCCCCGCGGCATTACTCCCGATCAGTTGAAGGCCGACATTGCCACGCTCAAGGCACAGGGCAGGAAGGTGATGATCTCTCTCGGTGGCGGCGGCGAGTACTTCAAGCTCGACGATGCGCAGGACATTCCCAACTTCGTCTCCTCCGTCTCCAGCATCGTCTCCGAGTACGGCTTCGAAGGCGTGGACATCGACTTCGAAACCCCCTCTCTCGACATCGCGCCCGGCGACACCGACCTCCGCCATCCCACTACCCCATCCATCGTCAACCTCATCACCGGCCTTCGCCAGTTACACGAACACTTCGGCCCGGGGTTCATGATCAGTCTCGTACCCGAAGGAACGCAGATCCCCGCCGGCTTCGTCAGCTATGGAGGCCAGTTCGGCTCCTATCTGCCGCTCGCCTACGGTCTCCGCGACATCCTCTCCTTCATCGACGTGCAGGACTACAACACCCCGCCGCTCCAGGGTCTCGATGGGGAGATCTATCAGTCCAGCTCCATCGACTATCACGCAGCCATGACCGAGCTGCTGCTGCGCGGCTTCAACGTCGGCGGCGACCCGCAGCATTCTTTCCCGCCGATGCCCGCAGATAAGGTGGCCGTCGGATTCCTCACCGGCTACACCACGCCCGCTGTTGTAAGCCAGGCCATGGATTACATCCTCACCGGCAAGGCTCCCGCCGGAACTACCTACAAACTGCTCCAACCCTCCGGCTATCCGGCCACCATCGGCGCCATGTTCTGGACCATCGACGCCGATCGCCACGACAACTACAGGTACTCCAACCTGATCGGTCGCCAACTGCACAGCTATCCGAAACCGGACGGCGCCAGATAGCCCCGGATGCTCATTGCATTTCGGGCAGAACAAAGAAAACGCCACCGCTGGGGTGGCGTTTTCCTTCCAGGAGATCTGGGTCCGAGACGCATATGTCCCGTCAAGTGACCACAAGTACATTGAGACTCATCCAGTATGAGTTTCAATGCTTCTTGAAATATTGCACCTCACGCTCATGCTGTTTCGCTTTATCCAGTGTTGAGAAGGTGCCGAGGTTGCGCCGCTTGCCGGTCGACGGGTTCTTCTTGCGGGAATATAGGCGATACTGTCCCGATTTCAGCTTGCGAATCATATTGAAAATGGATGCCACTCAACGATCGCTCCGTTGCCATCAATCGTTGACGGGGATTGACCTCGCGCGCGCGTTACCTGCACAACCCGAACAATCAGCTCCGCTGCTCCGCCAAGTTGCATAAGACGGTTCGGTTCTTGCTCGAGGAATCGGGGGCCACGGCTGTCGACCGCAAAAGAAACGAGGAGAGCCGAAGCTCTCCTCGCGGGTAGAACAACTCGCTTACGCCTTTAGAACTGCAGACGAATCGAGAACTGCAGCTGCCGGGTTGGGAACTGGCTTCCGAACAGGCCACCGATATTCTGATCGCCATTGTCGATCGACCCGCCCGGGTTGCCGAGGCTCATGTGGTTGAACGCGTTGTATGCATCCATGCGGAACTGCGCGAAGAGCGACTCATGAATCGGGAAGTTCTTCTGCACAGCCATGTCAGTGTTGAAGAAGTTCGGGCCGAATGTGCTGTTTCTGCCAGTCGTACCAATCTCATCCAGGCCGGTAGCCGTGAAGCCGTTAAATGGCTGCGTGGTCAGTGGCACAGTGGCGCCATGGAAGGCCAGGCGGTTGTGATTCGTTGTATTGAGCTTCTGAATGTTCAACTTCAGGTTGTTGCCGTGTCCATTCGGGTAGCAGGGTGCACTGCCGGGAACGGAAGCGGAGCATTCCTGATAGCTGAGGGAGAAGGGCAGGCCGCTGGCATACGTCACCACCGGGCTGATCTGCCAGCCGCCGATGACTTCGTTCACGATGCCCGGAGCATTGCCGCCAACCAGATGATTCCGGCCGAAGGGCAGCTCATAGCTACCATAGGCCACGAGCTGATTCTCGCGCTGAGAATCGTCACGGCCCTTTTGGGCCCGCTTGATCCACGTGGCATAGGTGTTCCCGAAGTTGATGGAACGCTGCCACGCATAGTTCGCGTTGAACGTCAGACCCTTGGTGAATTGCTTTGCAATGCTGAGCTGCAGGGCGTTGAAGTGAGTGTCCTGGTCGTCGCCGTAGTACGCAATGTTGGTATTCCAACCGCAGGCTCCCGCGGGAAGACCTGCAAGCGTAGGCTGCTTGTAGTTGGGATCCTGGCAGGCTGCGAGCGTGCCACCGTAATAGCGCTGTAGCAGCGACGCGTTGTTGGTTCCATTGTCGGGATAGATGCCCAGTGCGTTTGGCGTAGCGCTGCCCTCAGCCGCCGCAGTGGTGTAGTGGAGTGCCTGGCCGTTGATGCTGTACTGCGCCGGCAGGAAGATGCCAGCCTCGTTCGGATTCGTGTTGTTGCCGTCACCCGCGCTCAGCGTATGCGTCCCCTTGTTGCCCACGTAAGCCATCGTCACGGAGAGCGTGGGAGTAATGGACCGCTGGATGCTCAGGTTCCATGCATCGATCGTGGGCAGCCGAAGCGGATTGGGGCGAGCCTTGGTGGTCACATTGAAACCAGGATTCGGCAGTAAACCGCTCGCCGGAACCGGGGTCACTGGAGGCAAGCCTGGGCCATTAGCAAGAGTGAGGGGTAACCCATTCGGATTGATTGCGAAAGTATTGGGACCACCCGACTGAGCAATCGACTGGTTCGTCAGAATCGGCAGGTTCTGGGTTGAGACATGGCCGAAGATCGAACCGAAGACGCCCAGATCGAAGCTCCGTCCGTAACCCGCCCGAATCACCGTCTTGGAATTCAGTTGGTAGGCAGCGCCGATGCGGGGCGATATGGCCTTGTAGGAAGGACTGTACCCCATGTTGGTCCCGAAGTGGCCGTATCCCGCTACCTGCAGATAGCCGGTCAAATCGGTCGTGTTGTTCATCTGCATCAGCGCGCCGTTGCCTTTGGCGTTTACTGTTTCCGGCCAGTAAAGCTCATACCGCACCCCAAGGTTCAGTGTCAGGTTCGGCGTGTAGCGCCAGGTGTCCTGCGCATAGAAGAAGACCCTCTTCTGGAACTCCTTCGCGTTCGTGGAGGTGCTGGCGTACCGTTGGTAGTTGGTGACCTCACCGAGGACAAAGGTTGCGAAGCCCAGGCCGCCGGTCTGATCTACTGGACTCGATGTCGGTCCGACGCCAAAGTTGAATTGCCCCGCACGATTCACGTCGCTCGGCACACGCAGATTGCGCGCGTAGCGAAGGTCGGCGCCAAACTTGATGGAATGATTGCCGAATATCTTGGTCCAGTTGTTCACGATCTGGTACTGGTCTTCGCGCTGCGACAGTGGGCAGTTGCATCGGTTCACGTTCAATCCGCTGCCGTACTGCGGACCAACGCCAGAGCCTTGGCTCGAGCTGGCGACGCCGGTGCGGCCTGGATCCTCAATGTTGTATGCCGAAGCGCCGCTGGTGAAGTTGTCGCCCAGGTTTGAGTCTGGAATCCCTAGTTGGGTTTGAAGACTGGTCCCCTGGTCATATTTGCTGGTCACCGCGTTGTACCGGTAGTAGCCCAGCCGGAAGTCCGTCAGCAGGGTGGGATTCACTGCCATGTCCGCACCACCCGCAAAGCTGTCGTTCGCGCCTACCGAGGTGCCGCCATAGTTGTTGAGACCGAAACCCGTGCCACCGGCCGGTCCGAAGATAGTTGTGCCCGTCAACGTATCGGTGAAGCGGCTGAACCGGCCAAAGGCATGAATCTTCTGCGTGACCTGCATGTCGCCGCGTACATCCCACTGGTCCGCGTTGAAGATGCCCTGACCGCTGGCAGAATAGTTGCCCGCCAGGCCCGTTGTGCCCGCAGACCCATTGGGGGCGGTATTCGGAGCATACGGTTGAAGCAGCTTGAAGAGCGCCAACGCCTGAGGCGAAAGCCGGTTGGTCGGAATCACGTTGCCCGGGAAAGCCTTACCGGTAGTCTGGTCGTAGATAACGCCGGCTGCGCCTTGCTGCGCCGCGTATTGGCTGAAGTCGCAACCCGGAATGCCGCTGGGCCCGACTTGCGCGCCGAGGCAGGTGTTCATGAGCAGGGTCGTTGGAACTGTCTGCGTTCCAGAAGTGCCGGCTCTCTGCCGCTGGCCCTGATAGTCACCAAAGAAAAAGGCGCGATCCTTGATGATCGGACCGCCGACTGCGCCGCCGAACTCGCTGTACAGACCACCGGGGATCAGATTACCGACCCTGGTCGGGTCAGAAGGACTGGGGTTCTGTGAGAACGGATTGCGCGCCAGATTGGCATTACTCCGTCGATAGTCATAAGCAGCGCCGTGGAAGTTGTTTGTGCCCGACTTGGTCTGCGCCGTCACCACGGCAGAGACCGCCTTGCCGAACTCGGCGTCGAAGTTTTGCGTCGCGATCTTTGATTCCGTGACCGCATCGAGCGCTGGATTCACCACGATGATGCCCAGAATCGGGTCCTGATTGTCCGTGCCGTCAAGCTCGAAAGCGGTGCCGCCGAATGCCTGGCCATCAATCTGGATCTGCTGGCTCGCCTGCGGATTCTCATCCGCGGCGTGGCTCCAACCCAGTTGCTGCGCACCGGGCAGCAATAACTGCAAACTCGTGAAGTTGCGCCCGGAAACCGGAAGATCCGCGACCGTCTTGCTGTCGAATGTCGTGGCTACGTCCGCGCGATCTGTCTTCAGCTGCGGAATGGCATCTGCATTGACGTTGACCGTCTCGCTCGCACCGCCGGTCTGCATTGCAGCATCGACCTTCGGCGAGGTATCGGCCAGCACCTGCAGATGGTTTGTCTCAAAACCCTTGAAGCCGGTCATCTCCACCTTCACGGTGTACAGATCCGGAATCAGGTGCTCGATACTATAGCCGCCAGAGTCGTTGCTCTTGGCAGTGACGGAGGTGCCCTTTGACTCGTCCGTAACCGTCACAGTTGCACCCGGGATCGCTGCTCCCGATGCATCTGTCACTGTGCCATAAACTGAACCGTAGACCGCTTGTGCGTTCGCCGCTTGCGGAAGGAAGGCTAGCCCAATCCCAAGGCAAGCGGTTAGGACCGCCTGCATGTGTCTTGTCATAATGGTCTCCCTGAAAATGCTGCTTTGGCGCCCTACCGTGCCTCTGAAATCTGCACCGGCAGTTATGCGTTTGCTACCGTTTTACTCTGCTTGGCGGGTATTGCTTCGATCTCGTACGAATGGATGATTACTTCCCCGGCGTCGAACTATAAAGTTCGAACAAGCCCAGTGTCAAAGGAAAAATCCGACCCTTCCGCGTCCGAGTTCAGTGTTCGTGTCAATACAATCGGAGGCAATGCAGCGGCCAGACAAACGATGTGCGAAAGCGCTCATAGTTAGCGTTTACGCGGCTTTTTTCGCCCTCTCCGCTTCCGCGCAAAGGGTATCTGAACCGTATCCGCCGAGTACTGCACGTGTACCCCCCGCGTGGTTCGAAGACGTCGCTCCGCAGGCTGGCATCAAGGTATTCAACGTTAACGGCGGAGTCACCTCCAAGCGCTACATCCTCGAGGCTACCGGCTCCGGCGTCGCCATCCTCGATTACGACGGCGACGGCTACCCGGACATCTTCCTCGTCAACGGAACTTACCTGCATGCCGAATCCAAAGAAACCGGGCCGCCGCCGACCAGCCACCTCTTCCACAACAACCATGACGGCACCTTCACCGACGTCACCTCGAAATCTGGGCTCGCCGGCACCGGCTGGGGACAAGGGGCTTGCGTTGGCGACTACGACAACGACGGTTTGCCCGATCTATACGTAACCGGCTACGGCAAGAATCGCCTCTATCACAACGATGGCCACGGCCGCTTCCGCGAGGTTGCGGAGCAGGCCGGCGTCGCCGGCACCGGCAAGGAGTGGGGGACAGGCTGCGCCTTCGTCGACTACGACCGCGACGGCAAGCTCGACATCGCCGTCGCCAACTACGTCCACTTCGACATCAAGGACGTGCCCGAGCCCGGCAAGGCCCCTGGGTGCATGTGGAAGGGCGTGCCAGTCATGTGCGGGCCGCGCGGCCTCGAGTGGGCGCCCAACATCCTCTACCACAACCTCGGTAACGGCAGATTCGAAGACGTCTCCGTCAAAAGCGGCTTCGCCAAAACCACCGGCCACTACTGCTTTTCCGTCTCCACCATCGACGCCGACGAAGACGGCTGGCCCGACATCTATATGGCCTGCGACTCCACACCTGCCATCCTCTACCGCAACAATCACGATGGCACCTTCACCGACCGCGCCCCCGACGCGGGTGTCGCCTTCAATGAGGATGGCCGCGAGCAGGCCGGCATGGGCTCCACCATTGGCGACTACGACGGCGACGGCCACCTCGACATCTTCAAGACCAACTTCTCTGACGACACCGCCACCCTCTACCACGCACACGGCGACGGCACTTTCGAGGACGTCACCTATGCCTCCGGCCTCGGCATCAACAGCGACAAACTCGGCTGGGGCACCATGTTCCTGGACTTCGACAACGACGGTTGGCCGGACATCATCTCTGCCAACGGCCACGTCTACCCCGAGGTCGACTCCAGCCATCTCGGTTCGGA
>DASZGZ010000301.1:0-5316 GCA_035938355.1 Acidobacteriaceae bacterium | reverse complement strand
TGGTGAAATTCGCGAATATCGTAACGGCTACCCAGCCGCTGCTTGGCGCGCTCGCGCAGCTCGAGGATCTTCATCTGGCCCAGCCGGTAGGCCAGCGCTTGGCCCGGCCATGAGACATAGCGGTCCACTTCGGTGTTGATGTTCTGATCGTCCATTGCCGTGTGCTGGTGGAAGAAGTCCACCATCTGCTGCCGGCTCCAGTGCTTCGCGTGCACGCCGGTGTCCACGACCAAGCGCACAGAGCGCCACATCTCGTTCTGCAGCCGTCCATATTCGCTATAAGGATCGCGATAGTAGCCAAGCTCATGTGCAAGCTGCTCGGCGTACAGCGCCCAGCCTTCGGAATATGAGTCATAAGACGAGTAGCGGCGGAAGGGCGGCAGGTCCTTGAGTGCATCGGCAGTGGCAAATTGCAGGTGATGGCCAGGAAGGCCTTCGTGATACGCGATCGCCTCGATATTCAGCGTCAGCCGCTTTGTCGGATCGTACAGATTCACATTGACGCGGCCAGGCCGTCCACCCGCCGTCGAACCTGGTGAGTAATCCGCGGGCACGGCGGTCGCCGCGCGGAAGCTATCCATCGGCACCACCTCCAATGGCATCGCCGGGATGCGCATCACCAGCTCCGGCAACCTGCCGCGCATCTGGTCCTCATAACCAGAGTAGAGCTTCATCAGTTGGTCCGCCGACTTCACATAGAGTTCGCGGTCTTCCCGGATATGTTTGTGGAAGCTCGGCAGGTCTGGATAGCCCTGGCTCTTCGCAAGCGCCAGCATCTGCTGCTCGATCTGCTGGACCTGGTGCATACCAGTCTCAAATATCTGATCGGATGTTTCGGTCGTCTGCGTGTGCACGCGAATCTCGTGCAGGTAGATCGCCTTGCCATCGGGTAGCGCCCACACGCCCGGCTCCACACGACCAGTCGGCGCATACTGCGTCTTTACAAACGTGGCAAAGCGAGCATAGGCCGGCTCTATCTCCGTATGAATGGCTGCGAGGATCGCCGTCCGTAGCCGTTCGCGATCTTCCGGCGACACAGTCTCAGGAAATTTTCCGAGTGGCTCCGCGAAAGGGCTCTTCTCTGGTGCAGCATCGGCCACCTGCTCCGCTTCCGCCGGCACCTTCTCCAAAAGATACCGGGGCTGCATCATGTGGTCGCGCATGCCAAGCCGCATCACGGCCGTCGTTTGATCCAAAGCCGCGGGCACCGCATGCAGGCGCGCAAGGTAGTTCTGATAGTCCTTCGTCGTTCGGAAGGGCATCTGCGCATACATGCTCGCCAGGTCCAGATGGATGCCGTTGATCTGGCTGATCGGCATCTCCCACTCCTTCAACTGGAAGGACTCGAGCGACGACTGCATCTGCTGCAGCATCATCTGGCGGCTGATGCGGTCCTGTTCGGAAAGGCCTGCCTCCGGTATCGCATGCAGCCGTCGTAGCTGCAGTCGGGTGTGAGCAGCGGCCCGGGCATATGCCGCCGGCGACCGGTCGTCGAGCCGGTCGTTGTATCGCGCGTCGCCGATGTACGTGGCGTACTCAGGATGCTCGCGAAGCTGATACTCCCACTCCGCGGCGAAGAAACTCCGTAGCTGTTCAGTGGCCGAGGAAGGCGTTGCCAGTGCGAAGCCGCTGTTCATGCTGAAGAATAAAGCGGCGATCAGTGCTCTATGACCACAACGGCGCAGGTAAGTCCGAATCTTCAGTGTCAGCCTCCAGTGAATCACTCCCGCTGCCGGTTGCCATTCCACAGCCGCAGAATCCCGCGAGGATTATCGTCGCGTAATTCCGCTGGAAGTGCATGTTGCGGCAGATTCTGGTAGCACACCGGCCGCGCAAAACGCAGAATGGCCTGACTCCCAACGGAGGTAGAGCGGCCATCCGACGTTGCCGGATATGGCCCGCCATGCACCATGGCATGCGTCACTTCCACGCCGGTAGGGAAGCCGTTGTAGATCACGCGTCCTACCTTCGTCTCAAGGATAGAAATCAGCTCCGCGTATTCGCGCAAGTCGGCATCCGTTCCGAGAATCGTCGCTGTGAGGTGTCCGCGCAAAGCCCGCGCGGCCGCAAGCATACGTTCGCGGTTCGTACCCGTCACCAGCAATGTCGCGGGTCCAAACAGCTCTTCGTGCAGCGCTGGATCGTCGGTGAACGCTGCGTAATCTGTCTCCAGCAACGCCGCTTGTGCAGCAAATCCTGCGTCCGCACGTTGACTTTCGGTGATGTGAAGGCCTGACCGCTCTCCCAACCCGTCGCGATATCGGTGCGCGATGCCGGAAGAAAGCAGCGCGAACCCCGGAGCCTCGGCCGTCAGCGCTCGAAGCTTTGCCAGAAAGCCCGCTTCGGGCGTGTCCAGAAAAATCAGTCCAGGCTTGGTGCAGAACTGGCCGCCGCCCAGCGTGAACGAGGCATGCAGGCCCGCGGCAAGCGACTCACCGCGCTCACGAAGCGCGCCGGGCAGAATGAAGACCGGATTCACACTCCCCATCTCGGCATAGACGGGTATCGGCTGCTCCCGCGAAGCAGCCAGGTCCATCATCGCGCGTCCGCCCTTGAAGGAGCCTGTGAATCCCACCGCTCGAATCAACGGATGAAGCACCAGCGCTGCGCCAACACGCGTGCCTGCGTCGAACAGCAGTGAAAATGCGCCGGCAGGGAAGCCGCATGACGCGATCGCTTTGGTTAGTACAAGGCCCGCAATCTCGCTTGTCCCCGGATGCGCGGGGTGAGCCTTCACGATGACCGGATTGCCCGCGGCCAGCGCGGATGCGGTGTCCCCGCCGGCTACGGAGAATGCGAGAGGGAAGTTGCTGGCACCAAACACCGCAACCGGCCCCAGCGGCCGCAGCATCGAGCGGATATCCGGTTTCGGTGGCGTACGCTGCTCGTTCGCAGTATCGATGCGTGCCATCACCCACGAGCCCTCCGCGACCACATCCGCGAAGAGCCGAAGCTGGTTGCTGGTGCGTGCGACCTCTCCCGTCAACCGTGGCCGTGGAAGGGCCGTTTCCAAATGCGCGCGCTCCACAAGTGCATCAGCCGCCGCATCGATGCCATCGGCCATCGCGCGCAGCAAAGTCGCGCGATCAGCGCCGGACGAAGCCACAAGCACGGGCGCTGCCTCGGCAGCCCTCCTTACTGCTTCATCGAGTTCCGCGTCGCTCGCCGAGGAGTAGCCAGGCTCAATCGCGCTTCCAGTGGCAGGCTGGTAGGCGCGGAATAGCTCATCGTGGCGCTCACCGGCGCGTCCTGCGATCAGCGATACTCCGGCAAGCTCAAGCGGGTCACTCACACACTCGCTCCCGGGCTGATCGTCGCCAACGTTGGTCGCGTGGTGAGAGCCTGCTCCAGTATTCGATGTGCCTCCATCCGTTCATCACCTTCAAGTTCAAGTCTTGGTGGCCGCACGCGGGCCGAGCCCACGTCCACCTGCTCCTGAACCCACTTGATAAGCTGCACAAACTTCGGCACCGTGTCCATGCGCAAAAGCGGCAGGAACCAGCGATAGAGATCGAATGCTTCCTCGTACCTGCCGGTACGCGCAAGATCGAAGAGCGCCACCGACTCCACAGGAAAGGCATTCACCAGGCCGGCAATCCAGCCAACTGCCCCGGCGCATACTCCCTCCACTACCGCATCGTCCACGCCGACCAGAATGCTGAGACGATCTTCGAGCAGACTGCGGATCGCAGCGACGCGGCGAACATCCGCGCTTGACTCCTTCACCGCGTGCAGATTTGAATACATACTGGCGAGCTCCGCGATCTGCTCCGGCTGAAAATCTGTCTTATACGCAACGGGATTGTTGTAGAGCATGCAGGAAAGCGGCGTGGCCTCAATAATGGCCGAGATATGCGCGCGCATCTCGCGCCAATCGCTCGAGTAGACGTAAGGCGGCAGCACCATCAGGCCATCGCAACCCTCTTGCTCTGCTTCCTTCGCCAAACGCTCCGCACCACTGGTCGAGAGAGATGAGATCGCTGCCACTATGGGTGCGCGGCCATTGACACTCGTGACCATGTTGCGCAGGATCGCGATTTTTTCCTCCTCGCTCAGCGTCGCGCCTTCACCAAGCGAGCCCAGCATCACCAGCCCGGTACAGCCGCTGCTCAGCATCCACTCCGCATGTCGCGCCATGAATTCATGGTCGATGGAGAGATCTGGATGAAAGGCCGTGGTCATTGCGGGCATTACGCCATTCCAACGCATGACTGCTCCTGTCTACTGATTCTGGGGTGGACGACTTGGGCACGCCCCCATTACGGAAAGCGGTACCGGGAACAGCGGCGGCCGCACCGACGAGGCGCGCCAACCAAAGAGTGCCTCTGTCGCCGGACCGCACACACGGCCCTGGCACGGTCCCATGCCGCACCGTGTCTGCCGCTTCGCATCGTTCCAGTCTTCATAGCCCTTGAGCGCTTCGTAGGTCACGTCCTCGCAGCGGCACACAATGGTATCTGGTTGCGCAAGTGCAAGCAGCTCCGGACGCAGCGCGAATGCCGCCTTCAGGCGCACTGCAAATCGCTCGAATTTCTGACGTCGCGGCAGCAGTGCCTTCGCCTCGTCCAGTTTCCCGGCAGCGGCCAGCCCGGCCATGGTGCCCGTCAGCAGTGCGGACTCCATTCCCGCAATGCCAGTCGGCTCACCAGCAGCGAACACGTTGCTGATCGAAGTCCGCTGCGCATCATCGACCTCGATGAAGCTATCGCGCAGCGCGCAGCCCAGCAGCACGGCCAGCTCAGTATTCGGCACCAGGTGAAAGCCGCAGGCCAGCAACTCGCACGGCTCTTCCCAGGTACGGTCTCCATCCGTCAACCGGACGCTCTCCACCTTGTCTGTTCCAAGAGCCGCTACCGGCCAGCATCCCGGCCGGTATCTGCTTCCTCCCGATGCTGCGCGATATTGCAGCCCCTCGATCAATTTTCCTGGCTGACTGGAAAGAAACGTGCTGAAGCGCGCAAGCTGCCGCCGGCTGGCCTGCTCAGCGACAGTCGTCACTCGTCCGCCCATCTGCCGCAGGTGCGCCGCCACTGGCAAAAGCAACGGTCCCGTGCCGGCGACGACGATGCGCTTGCCCGTCACAGAGAATCCGCCGCGCGCCAGCGCCTCCAGACCACCCGCGCCAAATACGCCCGGCAGCGTCCATCCGGGAAAGGGAAGAAATCGTTCGCGCGCTCCTGTCGCCAGCACCAGCTGCTCATAGGAAACGTCAATGGCGTGAATCTCAGCGCCGCTGTCGTTTATTGCGCGAAGTACACCAGCGCGTGGCGCATCAAAGACACGCCAACCAGAGAAGATTCGAGCACCAGAGACGCG
>DASZGZ010000300.1:0-3798 GCA_035938355.1 Acidobacteriaceae bacterium | reverse complement strand
AAGGGGTGTAGCCGTAGCCCTCGAAGAGAGACTTCAGCTCGTCTGGCTCGATGCGAGCGAGGATGGTGGGGTTCGCGATCTTGTAGCCGTTGAGGTGAAGGATGGGAAGAACGGCGCCGTCTGTGATGGGATTGAGGAACTTGTTGGAGTGCCAGGAGGCGGCGAGGGCACCGGTCTCGGCCTCGCCGTCGCCGACGATGCAGGTAACGAGCAGATCGGGGTTGTCGAAGGCAGCGCCGCAGGCGTGCAGAAGCGAGTAGCCGAGCTCGCCGCCTTCGTGAATAGATCCCGGAACATTTGCGGCGTTGTGCGAGGGGATGCCGTAGGGCCAGGAGAACTGGCGGAAGAGACGCTTGAGGCCGTCGTGATTGCGTTCGATGTCCGGATAGACCTCGGTGTAGGTGCCTTCGAGATAGGTGTTGGCGATGATGCCGGGAGCGCCGTGACCGGGGCCGACGACGACCATGGCGTTGGCGTGCTGGTGGCGGATGATGCGGTTGAGGTGGAGATAGATGAAGTTGAGCCCGGGGGTGGTGCCGAAGTGGCCCAAGAGGCGCGGCTTGATGTCGTCGGGGGTGAGCGGGCGGCGGAGCAGGGGATTGTCGCGCAGATAAATCTGGCCGACGGAGAGATAGTTGGCCGCGCGCCAGTAGGCGTCCATGAGATCCAGTTCGTGCTGATCTAACGGTGTCGAGTTGGGCTGCGCCGCGGCCGATGGTTTCGGTCTGGAGGAGGTGGTCTTGGATTTTGCGGCAGACGGCATGGCGATCTCCTTAAAACGAGTGTAGCCGGGCGGCAGGTGTTATTCGATTGGATACCTCGAAGATGAGAGCGTCATGAACGGTGCAAGACAGCGCGGGAAAGCACTGCGCGCCTTTTATCCAAGCGACTAGTCTGAAGTGGCATGGGGGCAGCGGGGGAGGGGTGGCACCGGCTTACGCGGTGGGCGGTCATGGGGGGAGCCGTGTGTACGCTGCTGCCTTATATGGTGAGCGCGCAGACTCCTGCTTCGCGCTCTGCCGCGCCGAATGCGGATACTGCATGCGCGGGTTGCCATCGCACCATTTACGAACATTATGAAGCGACGCCGATGGCGCGGGCGAGCGGCGCGGCGCTGGATGGGCTGATGGAGGGGAACTTTACCCATGCGGCTTCCGGGGTGCACTACAGGATCTTTGAGCGCGATGGTGCGGGCTGGCTGAGCTATGCGCGACCCGAGACGGTTCCGGGGGGCTATCTGAGTGGCGAGGTGAAGCTCGCGTACTTTATCGGATCGAATACACGCGGGCGGACGTACCTGTTTGAGCGCGACGGCTACTGGTTTGAGACGCCGGTGAACTGGTACGCGAAGAAGCGCATGTGGGACATGGCGCCGAATTTTCTGAACGCGCACGAGATGCCGCTGACCCTGCCGGTGGATGCGAACTGCCTGCACTGCCATGTGAGCGGCGTGGCGGAGGCGTTGCCGGGGGCGCGCAATCATTTCGCGGCGGCGCCGTTTGCGCATGGCGGGATTGGCTGCGCGTCCTGCCATGGCGATGCGACGGAGCATCTACGGACGAAGGGTAAGGCGCCGGTGCTGAATCCGTCGAAGCTGGACGCGGCGCGGCGGGACTCTGTGTGCCTGCAGTGTCACCTCGAAGGCGAGACGGCGGCGTACCGGCTGGGGCATTCGCTGGCGACCTACCGGCCGGGCGAGTCGCTCTTCGACAGCGTGGCGTATTTCGTACACCAGGGCGAGGTGGGGCCGGAGGGAAGGGCGACGTCGCAGTATGAGGCGCTGCTCGAAAGCGCATGCAAGCGGGCGAGCGGTGACACGATGACGTGCACGACGTGCCACGATCCGCACGCAAGCGAGACGACAGAAGCGCCGGCCGAGCGGACTGCATACTACCGCGCGAAATGCCTGAGTTGCCACACGGGGGCGAAGTATCGAACGACGCATCATCCAGAGCAGCAGGATTGTGCAACGTGCCACATGCCACGCAGCGCGAGCGAGGACATTGCGCACGAGCAGGTGACAGACCATCGCATTCAAATTGCAAACGCAGCTGCGCGTACCCCGCGACTGACAGCAGAACGTGCAAGCAGGAGCCGGGCGCTGGTTCCGATCGGCGAGGAGAAAGCGACGGATCGCGAACTGGGGTTGGCGTATGCGCAGGTGGCGAAGAGCAGGGACCGCGCGAGCGGGCAAACGGCACTGACTCTGTTACGAAAGGCCGAGGCGCTGGAAGCGGCAACGGTGAAGGACCCAGAGCTGCATACGGAGCTGGGCTTCCTGGAGCAGGAGTCAGGCGACATCCACGCGGCGGACCGCGAGTACCGCGCGGCGCTGGCGGCCGATCCTGATGATGGCACGGCGCGCGGCGATGTGGCGGTACTGTTCGCAGAAACCGGAGACTATGCCACGGCGGTGCGGCTGTGGAAGCGTGTCTTCGATGCCGATCCGGCGCAGGCGGCTGCGGGCTACAACCTGGCGCTCGGGGAGTGCCGGCTGGGGCAGAAGGGCGATGCGGAGGCGACGCTCGAGCGGCTGCTGCGCTTCGCTCCGGATAACCAGCGGGCGCGGGCGCTGGCCGCGGCGCTGGCGGGTGGCACGCGAGCCTGTGCGGACGCACAGCGATAAGTTCTACGGCGTTTCCACATTTCCTCTTGACAGAACCACATCTTCCGTACCACTGTATTAGTACAGTGATCTTCCGTATACATTCCGGCTCGGGCGTTCCGATTTATCTGCAGATTGAGGCGCAGGTGAAGCAGGCAGTGGCGGCGGGCGCGCTGGAGCGCGACGAGGCGATGCCATCCATCCGACAACTGGCGGCGGAGCTGCGCGTGAACCCGAATACGGTGGCGCGTGCGTACAGCAATCTGGAGCGCGAAGGAACGATCCGCACTGTGCCGGGTGGCGGGACGTTTGTCGCGGCGCGCACGACCGGACTGGTGAAGTCGGAGAAGCTGCGGCGTGTGCGTCCGATTGCGACGCAGCTTGCGGTGGAGGCGAAGCAGGTGGAACTGACGCAAGCGGACACGGTGCGGCTGGTGGAAGAGGCGTGGGCGATGCTGGGAACGCGGAACGGGGTAGAGCATGACTGACCTGGCGAATGAACTGGCGATTGAAACGCGCGATCTGGTGAAGCGCTACGGCAGCATTGCGGCCGTGGATGGGCTGAGTCTTTCGGTGCCGCGGGGCGCGGTGTACGCGCTGGTGGGGCGCAACGGATCGGGGAAGACGACGACGATCCGGATGCTGTTGGACCTGGCGCAGCCCGACGCTGGCACGGCGCGCGTGTTGGGGATGGATGCTCATGCCGAGCGCGTGGAGGTGCTGGAGCGCGTGGGCTATGTGAGCGACCGGCCGCTGCTGAGCGGCTGGACCGGCGAGCAGCTGGTGCGCTTCAACCGCGGCTTCTATCCACGCTGGTCCGATGAGCTGGTGGCGCGATATGTGCGCGTCTTCGACATTCCGATGAAGCAAAGGTTTCGCAACCTGTCGCGCGGCAACCAGACGAAGATGTGGCTGCTGCTGGCGCTGGCTCAGCAGCCGGACGTGCTGGTGCTGGATGAGCCGACGGCGGGCCTCGATCCGGTGGTGACGGATCAACTGCTGCGGGTGCTGGTGGAGGACGTGGCGGCGGAGGGACGCACGGTCTTCATGTCGTCGCATCACCTGTCGGAGATCGAGCGGATTGCGGATTGGGTGGGAATGATCGACAAGGGAAAGCTGCTGCTGGAGGCGCCGATGGAGGAGTTACGGACGCGCTTCCGGCGGATTCAGGTTGCAGGCGTGTCAGAGATGGT
>DASZGZ010000299.1:0-14659 GCA_035938355.1 Acidobacteriaceae bacterium | reverse complement strand
GGATGGATTGCGATTGCTGTGCACCTGATGGCAATCGAAGCAGCGCATTCCGCGGTGGTACATGGTGCTCTGGACGAAGTCATTGCCCTGCATGCGGTTTTTGTGGGCGCTGCCGTCGGGGAAGAAGTAGAAGTCCTGCGTGCCCAGCCGGGCCTCTTCGAGGTGCCATACATCTGAGAGCCTCTTGCCAGGCAGGTAGCCGACGGGCCAGTCCGGATACTCGCTCTGCGCGGGATGCACACCCGCTTCGGCTCCTGAGTGGCTTGCGATGGCTACGGGGAGCGTGCTGGGGCGGCCCTGGGTGTGGCACTGCATGCAGACGTCGTTGGCGCGAACAGGGTCAAGCCGGTCCGGGTTCACGATGTTCTTCGCCGTAGGGTGAGCGACATGCTCGCTGCCCGGCCCATGGCACTTTTCGCATCCGACGTTCCATTCGGTGACCTCGCGTGTGGCCAGGTTGTAGTTCACGGAGTGGCAGCCATCGCAGGTGGGGCCGGTGGGACGGTCGGTGTTGGCCTTGCCGTAATACGGCGTCCACCAGTCGGCTCCGTCAGGAACGTGATAGGGCAGCCATTTGCGGTGCTGGATATCCCACTGCGCGGGGAGGGGGAAGTAATCGCGCCCGCGCTTCTCGAAGTAGCGCTGTTTCCAGCGGCTGCCGTAGACGAAGGCGACCTGATCGAGCGAGAAGGTGCGGGCGGGGTCGGGATGCATGAAGTCGCCGAGAACAGCGTCGGGATGCACTTTGGGATCGCGGACGATATTGGCCATGCGAGTTTGCCGCCAGCCGTTGTAGGCCGCTGCGTGGCATTGTTTGCATGCTGCCGAGCCGACGAATTTTTTATTGGTCGGGGAAGCAGAAGATTGCGCATGCAGAGTGCTTGCAACCACGATGCAGATCAGAGTCAAGAGGGGGATGCGCAACATGATGGCTCAGGTGCGAAGAGAATAGCGCAAGGAATCCCGGATGATTGTCACCAGACCGTCACATCCTTCCGGATGGCATGATGAAGTTTTACGAGGTGCCATGACCGAAGAGCGAAATCCGAAGGAAACCGGCATGCGCGACGTGCCGAAGAACCTGAAGCCGTACTTTCTGGGGCTGCTGCGGCATGGGCCGCGCTGGAACGAAATCGAGGGCGCGGAGGCGGCGGAGCTGCTTCCGCGCCACCTGGCATATCTGCGCGAGCAGTCCGAGGCGGGGCGGTATGTGGCGGCTGGGCCGGTCGTGGACCAAGGTGAATTTGCGGGCGTGCTGCTGATTACAGCCGAGACGCTAGAGGGTGCAGAGGCGCTGGCGAAGGGGGATCCCGGGGTGAAGGCGGGGCGGCTGGCAGTGGAGGTGCATCCGGTGCTGCTTCCCGCGCTGAACGGGGTGCGGGCGGTGTATTAGCGGCTCAGCGCCGAGGGGCAGCAGTAGTCCAATGCGATAGATTCCTTGCAGATAGATCGAGGTGCAGCGTGCCGGCATCTTCCTGGCGGACCGTGATCAGTATCGGGAGGCGTGTTGGCCTGTCGTTCGTTTGTCTGCTGCTTGCGGCTGCTCTCTTCAGTCTGCTCTTCGCTCTCTTGGGAGCCATGGGGGGATCAGCAAGTATCAGCCTGGCAGTACCCGTTTTCCGCGTCGCTTTGTTCTTGGCCCTACCGGCCTGGTGTGTATGGCTGCCCTTTGTGATCGCAACAAAGGAAACAGAGGGGCGGGACACAGAGGGGCGGAAGATCTGGACCATCTTGTTGAGTGGGATTCTTATCGGGCCTGCATCGATCGTTCTCAGGTTTCTCATCCTTGTGCTAAGAGGCGCTAACCCGCAGATGGTTTGGCGCGGCGATCCGCTCCTGGGCGACCTAGGGAGTGGACCTGCGTGCATGATCTTCGCATTGATCGTTGGATCATTCACAAGCTTCTTCTATGTGGCGGCCTTGAAGGCCCTTCATCGCCGACCCGCCCCGATTTGACGAAGCCCCCCGCGATCTCCAGCTTTGCAAGACGCCGTTCGAGGCTGAGGGCGTCGGCGGGTGCGCGTACCTTCATATCGTTGTCGAAGTAGACGTACACATCGTGGGGACGCGCTTCCATGGGCCTGAAGGCAGACACGCGCGTAGGTCCGCCCGGAGATGCCGACCCGGACGCGTCCCCATTTGCCGCTCGAAGCTGCCATGCTGGATGAGATTGTTGAAAGACACCTGCCGGGTGGATGGGCCGGGAGAAGAAATGCCGCGCAAGAGTGCATCCAACGGGTGAAGAACAACCGGGCTGTTGACCGGATCCTGCTGAGGACAATCAGGCATGCATAGGTTTCGAGTGTGGGGGCCGCGGGCGAAGCGCGTCTCCGTGGTAGTGGACGGCGAGCGATACGCAATGGAACGCGAGCCGCGCGGCTGGTGGGCGGCCACGGTGGATGGCGCGCATGCCGGCTCGCGATACGGCTTTTTGCTGGACGATGATGAAACGCCGGTGCCCGATCCGCGGTCGGCACGACAGCCTGAGGGCGTGCATGGCCTCTCCGAGCTGGTGGACCACACGGCGTTTGCATGGAGCGACGCGGGCTGGCGGCCGCCGACGTTGGCGAGCAGCGTGATTTATGAGCTGCATCCAGGCACCTTCACTGCGGAGGGAACGCTGGACGCCGCGATCGCGCGGCTCGACTATCTGCGGGAACTGGGCATTACACATGTAGAGCTGATGCCACTGGCTGCGGCAGAAGGGGAGCGCGGTTGGGGCTACGATGGCGTCGCGCTCTACGCTCCGCTCGAGGCATATGGCGGCCCGGATGCAGTCAAGCGCTTCGTGGATGCGGCACATGGACGCGGGCTGGCGGTCCTGATCGACGTGGTCTACAACCACTTCGGGCCCAGCGGCAATTACACCGGCAAGTTCGGCGGCTATCTTACCGACCGGCACACGACGCCATGGGGTGGCGCGGTGAATTTTGAAGATGCCGGATCGGCCGAGGTGCGCGACTTCTTCATCGAGAACGCGGTGATGTGGCTGCGCGACTACCACTTCGACGGACTGCGCGTCGACGCGGTTCACTCGTTTATCGATCGTTCGGCGACACACTTCCTGGAGCAGCTGGAAGAAGAAGTGCGCGCGCTGAGCAATCACACGGGTCGTCACTATGTGGTGATTGCCGAGAGCGACCTGAACGATCCGCGGCTGGTCACGGCGCGGGAGGCCGGCGGCTACGGGCTCGACGCACAGTGGAGCGATGACTTTCATCACGCGTTGTGGTCTGTGTTGACGGGCGAGACGAGAGGCTACTACCAGGACTTCGCAGAGATAGAGGGTGTGGGACCCATCGCCCATCTTGCGAAGGCCATCCAGGAAGCCTTCGTCTATCAAGGCCAATATTCACCCCATCGCCAGCGCAATCACGGCAAGCCAGTGGTCGCGCTGCCCGCGGATCGCTTCCTTGGCTTCATTCAAAATCACGACCAGGTGGGCAATCGCGCACAAGGCGACCGGCTGAGCCACCTGGTGGAGATCGGTCGCGCGAAGATCGGAGCGGCGATGGTACTGCTGGCGCCGTTTGTGCCGATGTTGTTTGCCGGGGAGGAGTTTGCAGCGTCCTCGCCGTTCCAATATTTCACCGACTTTCAGGACAAGGAGCTGGGCGGGCTGGTGTCGGAGGGGCGACGCAGGGAATTTGTAGCGTTCGGATGGTCGCCAGAGGAGGTGCCGGATCCGCAGGAGGAAGAGACCTTCCTGCGATCCAAGCTGCGATGGGAGGAGGTGGGCCACGGCGCACACGCCGAGATGCTGGAGTGGTATCGCCGGCTGATTGCCCTGCGCCGCCAGGAAAGCGCATTGACCCGCGGAGATTTGCGCGATGTGCGGGTACGTTTTGACGAGGCGCAGAAGTGGTTATGGATGGGCCGGGGTCCGATTGAGGTGGTATTCAACGCGGGAACATCCGAGATAACGCTCCCAATTGCTCGCACTTACGAGACGGTGCTGGCCTCGTCGCCAGAGATCGTGTGCAAGGGAGAAGATCTTCGCCTGCCCGCCGGCAGCGTTGTGATTTTGCGTGATCCCGAGGCACGTTTTGCCTCCTAAGGGGATGACGAGGGACGAAACTGTCTGGGATATCAAGAAACGAATGATGTCAAGGAACGAACCTATCTGGGAGATGCGGCCATCTCCAGTTGCCTCTTATGCATTCCTACCAGTGTTCCCCGGCGCTCACTGCCGGGGTTTGAGTAGGGAGGGGGCTTTGTTTGCATCGGTTGCCGTCCATACTGGCGGAGATGGCTGCCCGGGGTGTCTCTCCGGACGCGCTGTTTCGCTCCGTCATCGAAAAGGTGACGGTTGGCATTGCGGTGCTGGATCTGGAGGGACGGATTCAGTACGCGAACCCCGCCTATTGCGAGATGGCCGGTTACGCGGCGGCGCGCCTGCACAACAGGAATTTCATCTCCCTGACACATCCGGACGAACAGCCTGATGCGGGTTCGCAGCTTTCCAACCTGCTGAGCGGCGCCCAGGAAGATCTTCGGTTGGAAGTACGTACCGTTCGCAAAGGCGGCTCCACGCGGCGGGTAAAGATCAGCGGCTCCCTGGTACGCAATGGAAGTGGCGATCCGGAGGCCGCGATTGCAGTGGTAGAAGACATTACCTCCCAGAATGCAAGCGAGGATGCTCTGCACGAAGCCCTAGCGGAGCAGGCGCAGTTGTTCGAAGCCATTCCGCAGATGGTGTGGATGACCGACGCAGCCGGCGAGCCCGAATATGTGAATGAGCGTTGGCGCAACTTCACCGGCACCAACCTCCCTTCCGGCCGGGACAGCGAGCCGTTTGGCGGCGTGGATCTGATTCATCCAGAGGATCGTGAGCGGACAACCGAGATGTTTGTGGACGCCCTTCGCACCATGCACCCCTATGAGGTGGAGCACCGCATGCGGCGAGCCGATGGCAGCTACCGCTGGGTGGTGGCGCGGGCCCAGCCGCTTATCGATGAAGTGGGCAAGGTCGCACACTGGTTCGGCACATCGACGGACATCCACGAACGCAAGTCGGCAGAGAATCTGTTGCGTCGAACGGAGAAGCTGGCGGCCGCAGGACGGCTGGCCGCAACGGTGGCGCACGAGATCAACAATCCGCTGGAGGCGGTGGGCAATCTGATCTACCTGGCGTTGCACGAACCGGGATTGCCACCGGTCTCCAGAGGGTATCTGCGAATGGCGAATGAGGAGTTGCGCCGCGTGGGTCACATCGTGAGCCAGACGCTGGGATTCTATCGCGAGTCCGGCACATCGCAGCCGGTTGATCTCTCAGTGCTGGTAAACGATGTTCTGGCGCTCTATCAGCGCAAGCTCGATGCGAGGCAGATCCGGGTAACTCGCAACATGGAGAGCGTCGTGGTGGAGGGCGTCGCGGGCGAGCTCCGTCAGGTGATAGCAAATCTTCTTTCAAACGCGCTGGATGCGATGGAGCCATACGGTGTCCTGGCGATCGAGGTGCGGCCGCAGATGGACCAGGTACGCTTCGCTATCTCGGATACAGGACACGGCATCGCTACTCCATTGCTGGATCGCATCTTCGAGCCGTTCTTCACCACGAAGAAAGATGCCGGGACGGGATTGGGGCTTTGGGTCTCCAAGGGAATTGTGGAGAAGCACCAGGGGCGGCTCGATGTGATGAGCAGCCAGAAAGAGGAAGATCACGGAACCGCTTTCGTGATGACACTGCCGCGGCGCGATACGATGCGCAAATCCGCCTGAAGCATTTTCTGGAATGAAGGGCCGGATGACATTTCAGTGACATTTCCATGCCTATAGGAAGCCACCTTATGGCAGAGCGGGCGCGGGATGTCCATCGAGTGCGGCGAAGAAGCTATCGCGCCAGTGAAGAATGTCATGACGGCGCACCCAGGCCCTCATCCGCAGCATGCGCCGGCGTTGCTCCTGCGGCTCCATGGTCAGGGCGCGATTGAGCGCCTCGGCGATGCCGAGTTCGTCGTAGGGGTTCACAAGCAATGCACCGCGGCGCAACTCCGGCGCGGCACCCGCAAACTCGCTCAGGATCAGGACGCCATCGTTTTCCGTGCGCGCGGCGCAGAACTCTTTGGAAACCAGATTCATGCCGTCCTTGAGAGGTGTGATGAGAGCAAGGCTTGCAGCGCGATAGAGAGCCAGCAGTTCCTTGCGCGGCAGCGAGCGATGGACATAGTGGATGGGGACCCAGCCGGGCTGGCTGTGATCACCGTTGATATGTGCCACCAGCCGTTCGATCTCATCCATGAGCCGCCGATAGCCGGTGATGCTCTCGCGGCTGGGCACGACGACCTGGTAGAGCGAGATATGGCCACGCATCGCGGGATAGTCCCTGAGGAAGCGGGCGAAGGCGCGCAGCCGCTCCGGAATTCCCTTGGTGTAGTCCAGCCGGTCGATGCCGATGGCGATGCGGACGCCATTGAGCTGACGGCGGATCTCGAATGCCCTTCGTCCCACCTCCGCGCTCGCGGCGCCCTGGGCGAACTGCTCGAAGTCGATACTGATGGGAAAGGCCTGAAGGCGCGTCTGACGTGAGCGATAGAGGACGCGCCGATAGTCATGCTCCCGTTCGACTTCGACGCCAGGAAGGAAGGAACGAATGCAGGCAACCAGGTTGCGCTCATCGCGCGGCGTCTGGACGCCCAGCAGATCGTGCTCCAGCAGGCTCTCGAGGATCTGCCGGCGCCAAGGCAGCTTTTCGAAGATATCCGGCGCAGGGAAGGGGATGTGCATGAAGAAGGCCAGGGTTCCTTCCGGACGTTTCTGGCGAATATATTTGCCCACGTCCATCAGTTGATAATCCTGTATCCAGATGACGTCATTCGGCTGCGAGGCCTTGAGTGTGACGGCAGCGAAGCGCTGATTGACCCGCTGATAGTAATCCCAGTAGCGCGGCGCAAAGTTACAGCGAGACTGAAGGTCGTGAAAGAGTGGCCACAGAATCTCGTTCGAGAAGCCCTCGTAGAAGCTGGTCTGCTCCTCTGCGGACAGGAAGACTGGAAGGTAGCGCACCGAGGTGCCACGGGTGGTGGCAGCAAGCAGCTTGCGTATCTCTGTATCGTGTGCCTCACCATTGCTGGCGAAGCCGGTGCTGCCCACCCAGGTTCCGCCATATTCAGAGAGGATTGGGGTAAGCGCGCTGACCAGGCCACCGCTCGAAGGTACAGCCGCCGCCTGACCGCTCTCGTCCCTCTTGACGGAGACTGGCAGCCGGTTTGAGACGACGAGCAGCCGGTGCTGGGGTGCGGCCGATGTGCGCCGCTTGCGCTGAACCATCATCCGACGGCCCTTTCCGCGGCGCGAATCCAGGCGTCGAGGAATGTGAGCAGGTCTTCCGGTGGCTTGAGCCAGTAGATCGCCTGACTGGGGCGAGGCTCAGGCCGCACCAGCAGAGTAAGGGCGCGACCCCGGAGAACGGCGAACGCATCCTCATCCGTCGTGTCATCGCCGAGATACGCCGCCGTTGCAGTGGGAAAGCGTGTGACCATGTGCAAGGCAGCATCTCCCTTATTGATGGACTCCGATCGTACCTCCACGCCACCGTCAAAGACGAGCAATTGCAATCCGGTACGCTCGCCGGAGGTGAGGTACACATCGCGCACAGTCCGCTCGATCTTTTCCGCGGCGTCAGCCGGGAGGCCGCGCCAGTGGGCGGCGAGGCTGGCGACTTTTCGCTCCATCTGTGCACCGAAGCCGGCTTCCCTCAGCGCTCTTTCCAGTTGATCGAGAACCGCCTGCTGCGCCGGAGCAAGGGGAGCCGAGGTGTAAACCCCGTCGGAGGTGAGATGCTCGCGTCCATGCGAGCCCCATATTTCGACGGCGTGTTGCAAGGGAAGCAGGGACGCAAGTTCCCGGGCGGAGCGGCCGGTAACCAGGGCCAGATGGACAGAAGGCATGGTGCTGAGGCGATCCAGACGCTCAGCAACACCGGGCCACGGCAGGGCCCGCATGCGGTCCTCGTGAAATGGCGCGAGCGTGCCGTCGTAGTCCAGCATCAGCAGCGATGACCCCCGGCCTACCTGAGCCAGCGATTCCGAACCCGCGTTCCAATGAGGAGGGGCCACGAGCATGATCTTCACCTGCATTGGATGCGTGTGCTGCGTATTGGACACCGACACCGGCACCGAAAGAACATTTGTTCTTTCGAACAAAGTGAGAAAGGTAAGAGCTATTGCTAAGATACTTATGGAGAGATTTTGCTCCACTCTCTCCGCAGTTACAAATACGGATCCTTGAGGCCCCCCAAAATGACACGACACGAGATCATTGTCGCTCTGGACCATGAAATTCAGCGACTGGAAACAGCTCGCACTTTGATACGCAACTCGCGCGATGTGGCTGCCGGAATTGGTGTAAGAGA
The DNA here is from genome assembly GCA_035938355.1 of Acidobacteriaceae bacterium. Lineage (GTDB taxonomy): Bacteria > Acidobacteriota > Terriglobia > Terriglobales > Acidobacteriaceae > KBS-83. Next base: position 6,306 of record DASZGZ010000299.1, on the reverse strand, counting down.
CATTCATCCCACTGTACGGCGGCAGATCAGCCCGGAAGGCCGCAGGCGAATCATCGAGGCACAGCGTCGCCGCTGGGCCAAGCAGAAGAAAGAGGAAAACGCGAAGAGCGTCAAGTAGGTTTCGACAGCGCTCTTTGTGTGCTTGAGCCAGTGGAAAGATCGATGATGGACGCCGTGTTGCGCGTCAAGCTGCTGGACCCTGAAGCGAAGGCTCCTACCGTGGCCCATCCAGGCAGCGATCTGGGCTTCGACCTGTACGCGTTGGAAGACGTGGTGCTGGAGCCCGGCGTCATGAAGCGAGTGCGCACCGGCATAGCCGTGGAAGGGCCGGAAGGCTACGGTTTTGTGCTGGGCGACCGGTCCTCCATGGCCGCACGCGGCGTCACCTATGCGGGCGGCCGCATTGATGCCGGCTATCGCGGGGAAATCCTGGTGTGCCTGGTGAACGTGAATCAACCTGATTACACGTTGGTCGAAGACCGAGACGCCGACGGTACCCTACGCGGGGTGACTCTGGTGAAGAGCGATGTCGCTGTGCGTTTACGTAAAGGAGATAAGATCGTGCAGATGACGCCGCTGTGTGCCTCTACGCAGTGGCCTGTTACGGTGGTCGAGAGTCTGACAGACAGCCGACGCGGTGAGCGCGGCTTTGGATCAAGCGGCCGCTGAATTCTTATTCCTTTATTGAGGTAGCGCAAGATGGCCGCAGGAAGTCAGGCGCAGGAACTGAAGCAGCGCATCGAGAACCGCACGGCGCGTGTGGGCATCATTGGTCTGGGATATGTCGGACTGCCGCTGGCGTTGCTTTTCAGCGAAAAGGGCATCCGGGTGACCGGCTTCGACATCGACGAAGCCAAGGTGACGACGCTGAACAGCGGCGGCTCCTATATCGTCCGCATTGCGCCCGCCGAGATTGCGCGCGCGCGAACAAATGGCTTTGAAGCCACCAGCGACTACGACCGTCTGCGCGAAATGGACGTGGTGCTGATCTGCGTTCCCACGCCGCTGAATGAATACCATGAACCGGATCTGAGCTTTATTACAGACACCGTCAGGGCACTTGCGCCGCGGCTGCGCGCCGGACAGCTGATTGTGCTGGAAAGCACAACTTACCCCGGCACGACGGAAGAGGTAGTGGTGCCGCTGCTCGAACAAGGCAATGGGACCGGCCTGAGCGTGGTACGCGGCGACGACGGAAAGGGCGATGTGTACGTAGCGTTTTCGCCGGAGCGCGAAGATCCTGGCAACGACACTGTCGCGAGGCAGGACATTCCGAAGGTGGTGGGCGGTGTGGATCCAGTGGCGACCACGCTGGGGTGTGCGCTTTACGGCAGCATCTTCAACCGGACGGTACCGGTGAGCAAGCCGGCCGTGGCGGAGATGACCAAGCTGCTTGAAAATATCTATCGCTCGGTGAATATCGCGCTGGTGAACGAGCTGAAACAGCTTTGTGCGCGGATGGAGATCGATATCTTTGAAGTCATCGACGCTGCGAAGACCAAGCCATTCGGATTCCAGCCGTTCTATCCGGGGCCGGGGCTTGGCGGTCATTGCATACCTATCGATCCCTTCTATCTCTCGTGGAAGGCGAAGCAGTTCGATTTCCGTACCCGCTTCATCGAACTGGCGGGAGAGATCAACGGCCGAATGCCGTATTACGTAGTCGACGAGACGGCTGCTGCCTTGAACGAGCGTCGCAAACCGCTGAAAGGTTCGCGCGTGCTGGTGCTGGGCATGGCGTATAAGCGCGATATCGACGATCTGCGGGAGTCCCCTTCGCTCACCATCATCGAGCTGCTGCAACGGCGAGGCGCGCTGGTGGACTACAACGATCCATTCTTTCCGACTGTGGGTCGCGGCCGGCATTACGATCTGCACATGCGCAGCACGCCGCTCGAAAAGATTGCGGAATACGACTGCGTCCTTATCGTGACCGATCACTCCAGCTATGACTACGCGGCGATTGTGCGCGATGGGCAACTGGTGGTAGATACGCGCAATGCGACACGCGGCATCGACTCGCCGAAGATCGTTCGCTGCTAAGGACCGGTAACGCTACTTCTTTGGACTTACGGCGGCGATCGCCTTCTGGGTAAGCCGCTGTTTGGTCTTCGGCAACTCCAGCCAGGGATCATCCGACAGACGCTTGCGCCACTCGGCGATCTGCGCGACCAGGCAGCGCGGCGCAGCAGATGCCTTCAGCTCGCTCCAGGCCATCGGCACCGAAACTGGAACGCCGCTCCGGCTGCGCGGTGAGTACGGGGCAACGGCCGTCGCGCCGCGCTCGTTGCGGAGATAGTCGAGATAGATGCGCCCGGTACGCGCCGACTTCGTCATTTTCGTGATGTAGAGGGAAGGGCTGTCCGCCTCCATGGCGAGGACGAACTGGTGTGCAAACTCCTTTATGGTGGGCCAGTCATGTTCGCCGCGGATAGGTGCCACAATATGCAGCCCTTTGCCGCCGGTGCTTTTCAGGAAAGATTCCAGGCCGAGTTTCTCGAGGCGGGTTCGCACTTCCGACGCGGTGGCTCCGAGTGTCTTCCATTCGATGCTGGCGTCGGGATCGAGATCGAAGATGAGTCGGTCGGGGTGCTCGAAGTCGCTGGCCGGCGCTCCCCATGGATGCAGCTCGAAGACATTGAGCTGGCCGAGCTCAGGAATGACACCTGCGTCGGAAAGCGTGATGTAGGGCTCAGGCTTGCCGCTCTTGCGATCGACGATCTCGACTGAACCGATTCCCTTGGGCAAGCCGGGCTTCACGTGTTTCTGGAAGAAGCACTTCGCAGCCGTGCCGGAAGGGCAGCGAACGATGCTGAGGGGGCGGTCCGCGATGTGCGGCAATATATGATCGGCAACCTCGGCGTAGTAGGCGACGAGCTGTTCCTTGGTGAGCCCGCTTTCGCGATCGACAATCTTGTCAGGATGCGTGACGCGAGGCAGCGCTCGAGAATCGGGCGTTTTGGCAACAGTTGTTGTGCCGGCTCTCTTGTTGCTGGCGCCGACTGACGCGGCGCGCGCATTGGGTATCCCGTGCAAGGCTGTTTCCCGCACGACCTCCTTTGCCGGCTTATCTTCCCGCAGGCCTTTGAACGAAGACTGCCGTACGAGGTTATCGGTGGTCCAAGTGCTGAAGGCCACTTCTGCTACCAGCTGCGGTTTGACCCAGAGCGCGCCGCGGCGCTCCGCTGTGCCAACGGCAACAAATGGGTTGGTGTCCGAACGAATCGCTTCCAGGCGCTTGCGTAACTGTGCCTGTGTTTTTTGCGTGAATCCGGTGCCGGTGCGGCCCGCGTAGAGCAGCTTGCCATCCTGATAGTAGCCAAGCAGAAGAGCGCCGATGCCGTCGCCCCCTTTCGAGGGCAGGGTAAAGCCCCCGATGACGAACTCCTGACGCAGACCGCACTTCACCTTCACCCAGCTTGCGCTGCGACCGGAGAGGTACATGCTGTCGGCGCGTTTTGAGACGATGCCTTCCGCACCATGGCGGCAGATCTCATCGAAGATGGCAGCTTTCTCATCGCGGACATGCTCACTCACGCGAACAGCATCGTCGTCCAATTCTGCGATGAGATCAGCGAGCAGAGTCTTCCGCTCCCTGAGTGGCAGAGTGCGGAGGGAGTGTCCGTCCAGGTGCAGCAGATCGAAGACGTAATAGTGGAGCGCGTGTACGGCGCCTTCCTGAAAGGCAGCCTGCAGCGCAGCGAAGCTGCTGATGCCGCGGTCATCGAGCACGATCACTTCGCCGTCCAGTAGCGCGGTCTTTGCGGGCAGCGCCTTGAGCGAAGCTGCGAGGGACCGCATGCGATGCGTCCAGTCGAGGCCGCTGCGGGTCAGCAACTGGACCTTGCCGTTCTCTAGGCGTCCCTGCATGCGGTAGCCATCAAGCTTCAACTCGTGGAGCCAGTCTTTGCCGGTTGGCGGGAGCTCCGCCGCCGAGGCGAGCTGCGGAGCAATGAACTTGGGAAGCGCCTCTGCCTTTGCCGCCTTCGGGACGGCGATGGGATTGCGCTTCTTCGGGGCTTTTTTCTTCGAGTCTGCCGACTTGGCTCGCTCGTCAGCCGCAAGGCCACTGCGTGAATCCCACACATGGTCCGAGGCCTTGGCGATATCCTCCAGGCCGCGATGCGTGATGACGCTGTCCGGTTCTTCATCGACGACGGCAGGGGCATCGGCAGGCCGCTCGTATTCGTCATGCTCCTTGATGAGCAGCCAGTTGGGCTTGGACTCTTGCGCAGCTTTGCCGCCCATGCGCACAAGCGTCCAATGGCCCTTAAGCTTGTGACCATGCAGGATGAATTTGAGACGCCCGGTGCGAAGGCCTTCGTCCGCGTCGCCGACTGGTTCCCAGGTTCCGGTATCCCACAGCATGACGGTACCGCCGCCATATTGGCCCTTGGGGATTGTGCCCTCGAAGCCGCCGTATTCCATCGGGTGGTCTTCGACCTGGACGGCCAGCCGCTTGTCGGCCACGACGTAGCTGGGTCCTTTGGCGACGGCCCAGCTCTTGAGCACGCCATTCCAGCCGAGGCGGAAGTCGTAGTGCAGACGAGTGGCAGCGTGCTTCTGGATAACGAAAGGAAGGCCGTTCGCCGGTGCCCTCGTGTCCTTCGCGGCGCCCTTCGGCTCCGCAGTGGTGGAGAAGTCGCGCATCTCGCGATAGCGGGCGAGTTGCGCATCCACCGCGTCGGCTGGACTCTTGGCTCGTTTCGTGCGCGCGGGCATCGTCAGGCGGCCTTACGCCGGCGGGTTTTGGTTTTCGTCTGCTCTGTGGTGTGTCCGGCAGGATGAGTCTTGCGCTCTGCCAGGCTGCGCTTGAGGGCATCCATCAGATCAATCACCTTGCCGGTCTTCGCTTCCGGTTGCCGTTTGGGCAGGGGCTTGTGGGCGAGCTTCGCCTCAACAAATTCACGAAGAGCGGTCTCGAAGTCGTCCTTGAAGGCGGCGGGTTTGAACTCTTCGCTGTAGGACTTGATGAGCTCCTCCGCCATGGCGAGCTGCTTCTTGTCGATGGACGGCTTCTTGATGTCCTTGTAATACGCTGCCGAATCGCGCAGCTCTTCCTCATAGCGCAGCAGATACATGTTGAGCCAGGGCGAGTCTGTATCGGCAGGAGGCGCAATAGCGACGAAGTGCTCCCGCCCGCTGAATGTGATTTCGGCGAGTCCCGCGCGTCCGCTCTCGCGCAGGGCGCGGCTTATGGTGGCCATGGTGCGCCCCTGCGCTTCATCCTTGGGAATAAGAAAGTAGGGACGCTCAAAGTATGCCGGGTCGATGCTATCGCGCGGAACAAAATGCTCCAGGCTCACTGTCTTTTGTCCGGGAAGGCGAAGGCGCTTGAGATCCTCTGGCTCGATGACAAGGTATTTGCCTTTCTCGTATTCGAATCCTTTGGCGACATCCTCCGACTCCACCGCTTCGTCGTCGGCTGCGGTCTTTCGGTGATGAATCCGTTCTCCGGTCTTACGGTCCACTTCATGAAACGCTATCTGCCGCGCTGAGGTGCTTGCCGGCACAATGCTAACTCCAAAAGAGACCAGCGAAATCTGAATCTGTCCTTGCCATGTAGGTCGCGCCATGGACGCTGTGATTCACGGTGGCACGGATTGGCTGCCCCATATGGGGCGCAGACGCCTCTGCATGGGCTCATTGCCAGGATTTTTCGGACGACTTATCAATGGCGAGGTTGTCGAACGCAGTGTGGTCCCAGCCGGAGCCGATGCCAATCATCCCGTGCGTATGCGACTGGTCCTGAACGTCCGCAACTGCCTTTCCATCGATGGAGGCACGGATCGTGCTGCCGTGGAAGCTCATCTGCATGCTGTGCCAGCGGCTGCTGTCGAGCGCGATGTCACCGGCGGCGAGCTGCTTCTCGTCCTTCTTGTAGGCGGTCGCAAGCAGCGTCCAGTGGCCGTCGGACTGCACGCGGAGGACGTAGCCGCTGGGGTAGCGGGCCTTGTCGTCGGCGAACACGTCGGCGGAGTCGATGCGGCCGATCAGGGTCGCGATGCCGTTTGCCGGAACGCGGAAGTCGGTGCGCTCGGTGTAGTCAGTCCAGTGAACGTCGCCGGCCAGTGTCCACGGGTCTGGAATTGGCCCCCACGGAATCGGCTTCTGCGTAATGACCTGTTCCAGGCAGCGTCCCGGCCTACCAGTGCAGGGGTGCACCTCATAAGCGCCATCCTGGTCCGACAGATAGGCGGGTGCTCGCAGCAACGGCGTCTTTTCGAAGGAATCATGGTAGGGAAGCGGGAATGCCTTGCTGGGCGGTGGCACGGCGGTGCCCTTGTGTTGTCCGACGGTGGTTGT
>DASZGZ010000298.1:0-5226 GCA_035938355.1 Acidobacteriaceae bacterium | reverse complement strand
CCGGGACGCATGTACGTCGACGGCCTGCTTGCGGAGAATCATGGCGATCCCGCCGCTGCCGTGTGGGATCCGGCGCTGGCAGAACTCTCCGGATCACCGCAGCCTCCGCCTGCAACGGAAGTGGGCGCCATCGACTACACCAAGCAGCCGTATCTGCCGGGCGCGACCATTCCCGCAGGAGGTCCATTCCTCGCCTACCTCGATGTGTGGGTAAGGCCGGTCACTTATATAGAAGACCCGAACCTTATCGACAAGGCTGTGGGCGTGGATACGACCGGTCGTCTGCAAACGGTGTGGCAGGTGAAGCTAATGCCGGTGCCGCAGGGCAGCACCTGGACGTGCACCACGCCGATTCCGTGGCCTCAATCGGCCGGGTTGTTGACGACTGGATCGGTGCCTTCTGCGGCGTCGGGTCCCTGCTGCCTGAGTGACGGTACCGGCTACACCGGGATGGAGAACCAGTTTTATCGGGTAGAGATTCATCAGCCCGGAGCCGCCACAAGTGGTGGCGCGACTTTCAAGTGGTCACGCGACAACGCTTCAGTAATGAGCGGAGTGACAGCCATCGCCAGCGTCACGAACAGCGCGGGCAATCCGGCGAGTCAGCTTACAGTGGTGAGTCTGGGTCGCGATCAGGTACTCGGATTCGCGCCGGGCAACTGGATTGAGATTCTTGACGACGCTCTGGAATTGAATGGACAGCCCGGCGAACTATGCCAGATCGACACGGTTGATTTTTCCGCGCGGACACTCACGCTGACCACGACGCTTACCGTGAGCTTCCCACTCGTCGCTGGTGGCAACCAGACCGATCCTGCGAGCCATGTACGCATTCGCCGCTGGGATCAGGCGGGCAAGATCTATGAGAGCGACGGCACGACTGTCTGGACGGATCTCGGTGCGGTGGCAAGCACTGGCGACATCCTTGTACCGCCGGCGGGAACAACGCTGATCCTCGAAAACGGGGTGACGATCTCCTTCGATGAGAGTCCTGCCGCCGGTTCTTTTCAGACGGGGGACTACTGGACCTTCGCCACACGCACAGCGGATGGCTCCGTTGAGACGCTGACCAAGGCGCCGCCCCGCGGCATTCATCACCACTATGCGCGGCTGTCGATTGTCGACCTCAGCGTGCCTAGCGCGACGGACTGCCGGACGAAGTGGCCGCCGGCCTCCGGCGCAGAATGCGGATGCTGCTGCACCTGCACCGTGGGAGATGGCGTTGAAAGCTTTGGCGCATTCACCTCGATCCAAAAAGCGATCGACTCCCTGCCGGCAAGCGGAGGCGAGGTCTGCATTCTGCCCGGGCGATACTTCGAAAATGTGTTCATCGAGAACCGCAAGGACATCGTGGTGCATGGCTGCGGATGGCAGACCCGCATCGCCTCTGCGTCTCTAAAACCCATACAGATCGAACTGGCGCACGCTGCGGCGCCCGCAGCTGGGGCCGCTGCTACCAACAACACGTTCGCGGCCGTCATCACGATAGAGGGATGCGAGCACGTCGAGCTGCGCTCTTTTGCCGTGGAGGCGGCAACGGACGAAGTGGGAGTTCTTCTGGACGGCACGGGCAACCTGAGCCAGTCCCCACCCGCGCCGGCTCCGGGGACGGCGCCCACGGGAACAACGAATGTGCCGCGGGACGTGATTAGTACGAATCTTCGCGGAGTGATCGACGTAACGATCAAGGACCTGGTCCTTGCTGCTTCCACGCTACCCGCCATCCTTGCCCGGCGTGTACGCCTGCTTCGCATCGAGCAGAACCGGATTGCGATGGCGAATGTGCCGAGCAAGTGGCCCGCTGTGTGGGTCAGCGGCATTGAAATCCATATCGATCGGAACTGGGTTGGCATACAGTCCGCAGCGAACAATATTGAATGGCTGCCTGCGAGCGTGGCCGGCGATCTCATTGCCGACGCGAACGCAGCCGGATCGAGCGCAGCGGCAGTGGGGACTGCCGGCAGTACCGATAAGTTGGACGAAGCCGCGCTTTTCATAAACATCTCGAAGGTGGCGCACCATCAGGGTGGCATTCAGATTGCCGGCCCATCGCAGGATGTCTTCGTTACGGAGAACGAGATCGAAGGAGGCAGACGGAACGGCATTACACTGGGCAGCTTCACCATCCTGGACAGCCAAGGCAACGACACTGGCGCAACCACGGGCGTCGTCGTTGTCGAACCAGGGCCATGCGATACCACGACGACGCTCGAACCGGGCACGCCCGCGTCAGGGACACCCGGAACCCAGGTGGTGGCAGGCGGCCGCTTGCTCCGCATACTGATCGCCCGCAACCGCATCCGCAATATGGGACTCTGCGGCATCGGGCCGGTCGGCTTTTTCAATCTGCTCCAAGCGCTCGAGATCATCACCATCGAGGATCTGAATATCAGCTCGAACACAATCTCAAGCACATTGATGAGCCCGCTCGCCACGGCCAGCCAGGGCACATCCATCTTCGGCTACGGAGCCATCTGCGTGCCGGATGTGTTGAACTTCATCGTTCGCGACAACACCATCACGGATTTTGGCGCGACACCGGGAGCCGAGGTCTGCGGCATTTTTGTTCTGCACGGCGAGATGGCCGAGATCAGCCGCAACCACGTCATCGAGACGCGCGACTGGACCGAAGAAGCCACCGATGTTCAGAAGTCGGCCAGCGGTGTGCGCGCCGGCATCATGATCCTGCTGGTCGAACCACCGACGCTTAATGCTTCGTACTCCACATCTCCGTGGGCGCCGGCGTCCGCATCGGGCGCATCTCTGTCCAATGCGAGCAGCGCGATCTTCGCTCCGGTCTACGAGGCCGGGCTGCCCGCTTTGCGCATTGAGCACAATGTCGTGCGCGTTCCACTTGGCGAGACGCTCGCCGTGCTGGGTTTCGGCCCGTTCTCCATTGTGAACAACCACTTCGGCTGCGGTGGAACTATCCGGGCCGGTGGAACTCCCATCGCGCAAACCGTTCTCATCATGAATCTGGGCAAGGCGATCGAGTCGGCGGCGACAACCGCTGGCACCTTCAGCGGGCAATACGAAAATACGAGCGCGGGGTACACGCACGTAACGCCTGCCGCGCTGGCGAGTCCGTCGAGCGGAGGGGTGCTCTTCGCGGACAACATCTGCCAACTGGAGACGCGGGCGAGCCGGCAGCGCGCATTCTCATCGGTGCTGATTCTTTCGCTCGATCACCTGACCTTCAACAGCAATCACTCGTGGATCGACGGCCCAGAGCGGGCGGCTACGGTGGACGCCGTGTTGTTCGCGGGATCGATTCAGGTGACGAGCAATCGCTTCCAGGAGGCATTCGGTTCAGTAGCCGCCTCCGGACTGACCGTGGGCGCACTTAATGTCACAAGCCAGAATATTTCGACCTATTGCCTCTATCCGACGGGGACTCTCGTCCGCAACACAGATAATCTCGCTGTCATCATGCTCACGAACCCGGACGCCTGTGCCCGGTAGCAAAAGGACGGTAATGTATGGATACAAATTCGGGCACAAAGGAAACCACGTCCGCCGGCGCAACGGCAAGCTCGACCCTTTCGCAACTCAGCAGCGAATTCGGCACCATCCTTAGTTCTGCGGACACGAGCGCTGCGCAGGGCATTCAGGCATTGCAGCAGGTGCACCAGGCTCGGCTCTCACTGCTGACACGCACGGCGGCCACGCTTCAGGCACAATATGGGGCCGACGATCCGAGGGTGAAGGCCGCCCAGACGGCGGTAACAGCCACCACTGCGATCGTGGGACGCATTGCAATGGTGAGCCAACAGCTCGGTGCGACTGTCCCGCAGGTTTCCCCGAGTGGATGGGCGCTCTACGGCAGCGTTATCGATGAGCAAAGGAAGCCTCTCGCCAGGTACACCGTGTTTCTTGTGGATGAGACGAAGACCTATCTCGAGGCCTATGGCTTTGCCTACACGGATGCCACCGGGGCCTTCCTGCTGAGTTACTCAGGAACCACGGAGGGAATACATGCCGTTGCACAGGGCAAAGCGTCGTCGCACGCAGCGCCGTCACTCTTCATCGAGGTTGCGAATGCCAAGGCCCTGCCCGTCTACCTGAGCACAACGGCGTTTCAACCAACTGTTGGCGCTGCCACGTATCAACAGATCATCATCCCTTCGGGAAGCCAGCCCATCGGTGATCCGCCAGATGCTATCCGCAATGTGGCGATGCCCAGCAAGAAGGAGCAGACCAAAGCGAGGCGGAAGAAGACGTCCTGAAGTATTTGAGGCTGCATCGCCCCCGATGCGTCCCGCCATATTCCTGAACGGAGCTGCCCCTCGATCGCGTTGGCGATGGTTACGGTACCATCCTGTTCGAAGGACAGCTCTGGTTCGAGGATGAAAATACGGCGCAGCGTCGCGGTGATCGGGTTGGGAAACTGGGGATCGTCGCTTGCTGCGGCGCTTGAGGCCACGGGCCTGCTCGTGGAGCGAGTGCACGCGCGACGGCGAGGAATGCGCGCCAAACTCGATGCGCAGGTGTTATGGCTGTGCGTGCCCGATGCCGCGATTGAAAATACGGCGGACTGGATCGTCGCGCAGCGCGGCGACCTGAGCGGGCACGTGCTGGTGCACTCAAGCGGTGCGCTGGACCGAAGCGTGCTGGCAGTTGCAGAGCAAGCAGGTGCGCGAACTGGTTCCGTCCATCCTATGATGAGCTTTCCAACGCGGCGTGTGGTCGCGTTGAAGGGAACACACTTCGGCATCGAAGCGGGAGACGCTGCTACACGTAAGCGGCTTTTTGCGCTGATACGGCGGCTGGGCGGACGACCGTTCGCGATCGAGAGCAGCGGGAAAGCGATGTACCACGCCGGGGCGATGTTCGGGTCTCCACTGCTGGTGGCAACTCTGGCTGCGGGTGTGCGGGCAATGCGCGAGGCCGGCATCAAAGAAGAAGAGGCACTGGCCCTGTTGGGACCAATGGCTGCTGCGACGGTGGCAAATGTACAAAGACAGGGATTAGCGCGAAGCTTCAGCGGTCCGCTGGCACGCGGAGATGCAGCGACCGTCACACTGCATCGTGAGGCGCTCTCCCGGCATCCATTAGTGGCACAAACATATCTGGCACTGGCGCGACTTGCGGCGGCGGATCTGCCGTCGGCCGACCGCGGCACGATTGAATCGGCATTGGACGACGATTCCCTAGAGAATCGGTGAAGATAGTAGAGAGGCTTTCGAGGAGACGCAGTGGAACCTGAGTGTTATCCCAGCTCAATCG